>NZ_SMMH01000003.1 GCF_004634215.1 Deinococcus fonticola
CGCGCCTTGCCGCTTCCTTTTGACGTGAGGCTCTTCAAGTACTGCTCCTGCTCAGCACTCAGCACGACCGCATACTGAATTGGGCGTCCCATAGGCTAAGTATTATAATTTCTAGAACGCTGTACTAGTGCCCGAACCCTACGGCAACAGCGTGGGCATGCTGCTGGAACACTTCGCGGCGGTGGAACGCATCTACCAGCACATCAGCCTGGGGCACCCCGATCCGGACGAGGCGCTGGGGGAACGCTGGATGCCGGGCCTGATGCTGGGAGACCTGGGCCGCGAGCACATCAGGGGCCACAGACTTTCGTATTACCTGCGGAATCTGGAGGAAGCCCGCGCCGAAACGCTGGAACTGTTCCGCGCCAGGGACGACGCGTGGCTGGAAGAACCCCTGCCTTTCTGGGGACAGACCGGCAACCGCTCTTTTATGTGGTTCCACGTACTTGAGGACGAGATCAACCACCGGGGCCAGATCCGCATGTTGCGGCAGCATATGCCGCGGCTGAAGGGGCGCGGCATGATGGGCGCCCAGTTTGCGGCCGTCACACCGGACGGGCTGGGCATGCAGTGTGTCCACGTATGGGACGACAGTCCGGCCCAGCAAGCCGGATTGCAGCGCGGCGACACCGTGCTGGAGTACGACGGACATGACGTCACGCAAACACCCTATATGGAAGTACCGCTGGAGCGGCCCGCCGGAGTGAAAAGCCGGTTCCGGGTAAAGCGTGACGGGGCCATTCTTGAGTTCGGGGTGGAACGGGTCAGGCCCGGCTAAGAGTCGTCAGGAACAAGGAAGATGGCTGGGAGATCGTGGTGCTGAGATTTGCCCACGATCTCCCAGCCCATCTCTCAGGGTCTCATGCGGCTGAGCATGCGCGGGAAGGGAATCGCCTCGCGGATGTGGTCGATGCCGGTGATCCAGGCGATCACGCGTTCCAGGCCCATCCCGAAGCCGGCGTGGGGCATGCTGCCGGTGCGGCGCAGGTCGAGGTACCAGTCGAACGCTTCGAGGGGCAGGCCCTCGTGCTCGATGCGGGCCTTGAGCAGGTCGTAATCGTGAATGCGCTCCGAGCCGCCGATGATCTCGCCGTAGCCTTCGGGGGCGATCATGTCGTCGCACAGGGCCACTCTGGGGTTATCGGGGTTGGGCTGCATGTAGAACGCCTTCACGCCCACCGGGTACTGCTCGATAATCACCGGCCGGTCGAAGTGGTGGCCCAGGATGGTCTCGTGCGGCGCACCCAGGTCGTCGCCCCACTCGACGGGTTGCACGTCATCCTGCACGTTCTCGGGCAGGTCTTTGTCCTCGATGTGCCGGCGGATGATCTCCAGCGCGTCGGTGTATGTCACGCGGGGGTAGTGGCCCTCGGCGGCCCCGGCGAGTTTGCTCACGTCTCGGCCCAGCAGTTCCAGTTCGGCCTGACACTCGGCCAGAACCTTGCGCACCAGGAAACTTACGAAGCGTTCCTGAAGGGCCATGTTTTCCACGTGGTTGCTGGGCACCACCTCGGGTTCGACCATCCAGAATTCCAGCAGGTGACGGCGGGTTTTGGACTTCTCGGCGCGGAAGGTCGGCCCGAAGGTGTACACCTTGCCAAACGCGAACGCCCCCGCCTCGGCGTGCAGCTGCCCGGTCTGCGAGAGGTAGGCCTTGTCCTCGCCGAACAGGTCGATTTCAAACAGCTCGGTGGTGCCCTCCGCCGCGTTGGGCGTGAAGAAAGGCGCGTCGAAGCGCACGAACCCCTCGCCGTGAAAGAACTCCACTACGCCGCGCTGCACGCAGTCGCGCACGCGCATGATCGCCCAGGGGCGGCGGTGACGCAGCCACACGTGCCGGTGATCCATCAGGAACTCGATGCCGTGCTCCTTGGGTGTGATGGGATACTCGCCGTGGTTCTCGCTGATGGTCACGACGTCCCGCACGCTGAGTTCCACGCCGCCCGGCGCCCGGTCGTCGGCCCGCACCTCGCCGGTGACGGTGACCGCCTGCTCCTGCGTGAGGCGCTTGGCCGCCTCGAACACGTCTTCCGAAACGTCGCCCTTGAACACCGTGGCCTGCACGAAGCCGCTGCCGTCGCGGATTTTCAGGAACTGAATCTTGCCCTTGCCGCTCTTGTCCTGCAGCCACGCGTGAACCTGCACCGTTTCACCCACGTGTCCCTTCAAACCCTGAATAGAAGAACGAGTTGTCATCGGCAAGAATTATGGCAGATAGCAGGATTTAACATCAGCCTGACATGGTGTTCCTGCTGCTGGGCCTGTTCCTGGGGATACTGGGCGTTTTGCTGCTGCTTCTGGGCGTGGTGTTCGTCTCCACGGGGTTTGGGGGAACGGTCGGCTGGATGACCCGTCCGAACCGCAATCCGCGCGAGTGGCCGGAAGTCAGCGCCCGGGTCGTCGGTCACAGCGCCTACCCGACACCCTACAGGGGTCATCGCCCCCTCAATCCCCGGTACACCTCCGGTTCCTGTCTGGTCGAAGCGCCGTGGCAGGGGCAGCTGATCCGGGCTTTCGTTTTCCCCCGGGCGCTGCGGAATCTGACGGGTGACGGCACAGCGAAGCAGATCAGACAGCAGGCGGAGCAGGCCCTGCCAGTCGGTTCCTTTCTGCAAATACGAATCGACCCCAATGACCTGCCGCAGGGCAGCTGGGTGACGGCCGAAGCATCGGACTGCGCACCCACCCACGTCCACAACGCTGGCGCTTCCCTGGGGCTGGGTCTGCTCGGTGTCGTTGCCGGAACGGCAGGGCTGGGCCTCCTCGGATTGGCTTTCGTGGTGGGCCGCTCAGCGCCGTGAATGCCTGATTGATTTACACTCATCGATCATGACCACTTCTGTTCCTCTTTCCGGCCGCGTGATCGCGGTAACGGGCGCCAGCAAGGGCATTGGACTGGGCATCGTGGAATTGCTGGTGTCGCAGGGCGCCAGGGTCATCGCCGGGGCGCGGGACGTGGACGGGTTGGCGCGGGACGGGGCAGTGTTCCTGCCGCTGGACGTGACCAGCGAGGACAGCGTGGCAGCGTTCGCGCAGGCGGCCCGGTCGGCGGGCGTGGACTCGCTGGTGAACAACGCGGGCGTGGGCTCGTTCATGCCGCTGCAGCAGATCAGCGTGGAGGAGTACCGCCGGGTGATGGACACCAACGTGCTGGGCACCCTCCTGATGACGAAAGCGCTGGTGGCGCATTTTCAGTTCCGTCATTCCCAGGGCCAGGTCAGTCACCTGATCAACATCACCAGTGACGTGAGCGCCCGCACCTTCGCCGGGGGCGCGCTGTACACCGCGAGCAAGTACGCGCAGCGGGCCGTGACGCAGGCCCTGGCCCACGAGGGGCACGCTTACGGCCTGCGCGTCACGGAAGTGCGCCCTGGCATGGTGGACACCTATTTCAACGGCAGTCAGCCGGGCGAACCTCAGAAGGTCGCGTGGCTCAAGCCCGCCGACATTGCTGGCGCGGTCGCCTACGCCCTGAGTGTGCCGCAGCACGTGCGCGTCGATGAGATTCTGTTACACCCGGTGGTGCAGGACGTGGCGTTCTAGGAGCTAGCCAGAAATGACGTGAAGCAGGATGAAGCTGCAGGCGAGCTGAATCATCGCCAGAATGTTGACCGCTTTGAGCTTATCGCAAGTCCGGACTCGTCTGAAGTTCTGCAACCAAGTAAGCGTTCGTTCAGCTTTCCAGCGCCGCTTGTCGCGGCGAAAATGCAATGAACTTAACCGATAAACCGCAGCAGGTAGCCGTCCGGGTCGAGCACCAGAAATTCCTGCTGCGTGTGCGCGGTGTTGCCTTCCATATACGTTGCTGTCTTGAGTGGCCTGAACAGCGGGTAGCCTTCCGCCTGAAGCCGTTCGTGGAGTCCTGCCACATCCGGCGCCTCAATTTGAAAGTTGATGCCCCGGCCAAACGGTTGTTCAAGTGGCCCGGTCAGCCAGCCGTTGCCGGGGTCGTACTGCTCCAGCATCAGTTGCGCGCGGCCCAGGCTCAGGTATGCGAAGCCGGGGCGGGTGTAGTTGAGCGTAAAACCGAACAGCCGGGTATACACGCCCAGGCTGTGGGCGAGGTCGCTGCACATCAGTTCGGGGGTCAGGGCGGCCCACTCGGTGACCGGAACATGCGAGCTATTCATGGCCCGAGTCTTTCACAGTAGGGCTTCGGGCATAAACAATGGAGGGCCGTCTGTCCGAGCAAAGCGAGTGAAATTCGACGAGCAGGAAGGACTGGCACAGCTCTCAGGAGAGAATGGCATCCGATGGGGTGCCCTTCCTCGCCTGACGGAATTCGGAGAACTGCTGTACCGCTCCGATCAGCTTCGCAGCTGTGCCAGAAAAGATTTGAATGGCATTTTCTCAACTTCTTCAGCGTGTAGGCTTCACCGACTGGCCTGAACACTTCTGCTATGTTCCAGGCATGATCGCTTACAGCGAGGTGAGCGCTTTCACCGATACGCCGGGCCAGGGCAATCAAGCGGGCGTGGTACTGGACGCCGCCTCCCTGACCGACGCCGAGATGCAGGCGCTGGCGGCTTTCGTGGGGGCGCCGGAAACGGTGTTCGTGACGCGCCTGGACGCCGGGCTGGTGCAGGTGCGCTACTTCACGCCCACCCAGGAAGTCGAGTTCTGTGGGCACGCGACCGTTGCCCTGGGGCTGATGCTGGCGCAGGCGGGGTTGTGGCCCGGCGCAGCGGTGACGCTGGAAACCCTGGCAGGGCGCATTCCACTGCGCCAGGCGTGCGAGGCGGGCGTGCCCAAACAGATCTGGATGACGCAGCGCCAGCCGGAATTCCGCCCACTGGGCCGCGAGTGGCGGGCCGAACTGGCGGGGGCGCTGGGCATCGACGAGCGCATGATTCACCGGGGCTTGCCGCTGGCGGCGGCCAGCACAGGGCTGTGGAGCGCCTTTGTGCCGCTGCTGGACGCGCTGATTCTGGACGGCCTGGAACCGGATTTTCCGGCCATTGCGCAGCTGTCGGAGGCCCTGGGGGTCGGCAGCGTGTACGCTTACGCACCGATGGGCGTCAACCGCTTTGCCGCGCGCGATTTTGCCCCACTGCTGGGCATTCCCGAAGACGCGGTCACGGGCAGCGCGGCCGGGGCGCTGATGGCCCTGCTGGCCGCCGAGGGCCGCCTGCCGGTCAAGCAAAACCGTGCGGTGGGCGTGATTTACCAGGGGCACGGCCTGGGCACGCCCGGCGAGATCGAAGTGGAGATCGAGGTGCTGGGGAACGCCGTGCAGGCGGTTCACGTGGGCGGCCGGGCAGCGCTGGACCGCGAAGGCTACTGGCAACGCGACGAAGGTTGAGGAGGAAGACAGCACCTTCTTCCCGCTGAGGTTTTGCCTCTAGACTGCCCGTGATGCTTGGTTTGATGGCGATTGATGTGGACGGTACGCTGGTGGGTACGGCGAACGTGGTGCGGGAGGACGTGTGGGCGGCGCTGGCGCAGGCGCGGGCGCAGGGCATGCGGCTGGCGATTTGCAGCGGGCGGCCGGCGGTGGGCAACGCGCTGGAGTACGCCCGGAAACTGGACGCCGACGGCTGGCACGTCTTTCAGAACGGCGCCAGCGTCGTGAAGGTGGACACGGGCGAAAGTCTCTCCGAGCCGTTCCCGGCGCAGAAGTTGCAGGCGCTGATCGAGCATGCGCGGCACACCGATAGGCTGCTGGAAATTTACACCGACACCGAATACGCCATCACCAAGCCGGGCGAGCTGGCCGAGCGGCACGCGGCGCTGCTGGGCCTGCCTTACCGGCCTATCCGGCCCGAAGACCTGTCCGGCACGGTGGTGCGCGTGCAGTGGGTCGCCCCGATCGAGGACAGCGCGCAGATCACGGGCGAGCCGCACGAAGGGCTGGAGTTGCACCCGGCGGGCAGCCCGGTCATGCGCGACACCATCTTCGTCAGTGTCACGAAGGCCGGGGTCGACAAGGGCAGCGCCATTCGCCGCGTGGCGGAAAAATACGGCCTGGGCATGAACCGGGTGATGGCGGTAGGCGACGGCAGCAACGACCTGCACCTGCTGCGGGCGGTGGGGCACCCGGTCGCCATGGGCAACGCCGAGGACGTGCTGAAGGCCGTGGCCGAGACGGTGGTGGGCCACGTGGACGAGGGCGGGCTGGTGGAGGCCGTGCAGCTGGCCCAAACGCTCTAACGTAAGGACGCTGTAACGTAAGGGCGTGAGCGACAGTTCAGACGTGCAGGCCAGTCACGAGCTGGAAGTGAAGGTATCCACTCCCGAAAAACCCACCGGGGAAGCGCATGACGAGGTGAGTGTCACGCGGCACAGCATCACCGTGAACGGGCAGACGCTGAATTACACCGCCACCGCCGGCACGATGGTGCTGCCCGAGGAGAAGCACGGCAAGGAAGGCGAGTTCGAGGGCCATAAGCCCAGGGCGCGCATCTTCTTCGTGGCCTACGCGCTGGACGAGCAGGACGCCGCCAGCCGCCCGGTGACTTTTGCCTACAACGGCGGGCCGGGCAGTCCGGCGCTGTGGCTGCACCTGGGCCTGCTGGGGCCGCGCCGCGTGGTGATGGGCGACGCCGGCGAGTTGACCGGGCCACCCTACCGGCTGACCGACAACGAGTTCACGCTGCTGACGCACAGCGACCTGGTGTTCATCGACCCGGTCAGCACCGGGTACTCGCGCGTGACCGAGGGCGAGAAGCCCGGCGAGTTTCACGGCTTCAAAAAGGACATCGAGTCGGTCGGGGATTTCATCCGGTTGTGGACGTCGCGGGCAGGCCGCTGGCTCTCGCCCAAGTTCCTGATCGGCGAGAGTTACGGCACCATGCGCTCGGCGGGCCTCAGCGGGTATTTGCAGGAGCGGCACGGGATGTTCCTCAGCGGCATCATGCTGATCAGCACCATCCTGGATTACGCCACGGTGGACATTACTCCGGGGCACGACCTGGCCTACGTGACGCACCTGCCGACGCAGGTGGCGACCGCCTGGTATCACGGCAAACTCGGCAAGCGCCGCACCCTGAAGGGCGTGCTGCGGGAAGCCGAGGCCTTCGCGGACGGCGAGTACGCCGCGGCGCTGCACCTGGGCGCCCGCCTGACGCCCACTGCCCGCCGCCGCGTGGCGCAGAAGTACGCCCGCCTGACCGGCCTGGGCACCGAGTTCGTGCTGCAAAACGACCTGCGCGTCGAGCTGATGAAGTTCTGCAAGGAACTGCTGCGTGACCGCCGGCTCACGGTGGGCCGCCTGGACAGCCGCTTTACCGGCCTCGACCGCACGGCGGGCGGCAGCGCCATCGACTACGATCCCAGCTACGCGGCCATCCTGGGGCCGTACACCGCCACCTTCAACCACTACGTGCGCCAGGAGCTGAAGTTCCAGTCCGACCTGGCCTACGAGGTACTCTCGGGCCGCACGCGCCCGTGGAGCATGAAGGAATTCGAGGGCCGGCACGTCCGCGCGGCCGACACGCTGCGCAGCGCCATGCACCAGAACCCGCACCTGAAAGTCCTGAACGCCGCCGGGTACTACGATTTCGCCACGCCGTACTGGGCCGCCCGTCACACCCTGGATCACCTGCAACTCGACCCCGGCCTGCGCGGCAACATCCGCGAGGTGTTTTACGAGGCCGGCCACATGATGTACGTCCACCAGCCCAGCCTGGCGCAGCAGGCCCGCGACCTGAGCGAATTCATCGAGTGGGCCAGGGGTGACGGGCAAAGCTGATGCTGGAGTCGCTGGAGGGGGCGGTGCAGACGGCGGCGCAGCTGATCGCGCGAATAGCCGAGGCGTCCGCCGCCTTCATCATCACGCTGGCGGTGGTCGAGGCGCTGTGGCGGGCCGCGCGGGTGTTCTGGCAGCGCGACCGCGCCCCCGACACCGTCAAGGAGAGCCTGCGGCTGCAACTGGGCCGCTGGCTGGCGATTTCACTGGAGTTCCTGCTGGCCGCCGACATCCTGCTGACGGCCATTGCCCCCACCTGGGACGACATTGGGAAGTTGGGGGCCATCGCGTTTATCCGCACTGCCCTGAACTACTTTCTTCAGCGGGAAATCGAGGTGCATGAAAAGCAGCGCGGCACGCGGGTGGACGCCGGTGCCAGCTGAAGAGGACGACCTGCCCGGCGAAGCAGTGAAGCGGCGTCCAGCCGAAACTGTCCAGCGCGTTACCCGTCCAGGGCTGTGGCAATGGCGTCCAGAATGCGCTCGCCATACGCCTGGATGCGCTTTTCACCCAGGCCCGGCATGCCGCGCAGGTCGTCCAGGGTGCGGGGCTGGCGGGTCGCCAGGGCGTTCAGGGCAGCGTTCGGGTACACCACGAAGGCGCTCACCTCCTCCTCGCGGGCCAGTTCCTGGCGCAAGGCCCCAAGGGCCGCCATCACTTCCGCGTCCGGCGCTACCTGCTCGGGGAGGCCCGGCAGCAGCGCCGTGGCCTGAGCGGAGCTTTTTTTCAGGAGCCCCAGGATGGTCTGGTTGTTCTGAAGGCCGCGCTCCTGCGGCGTTTCCAGCCGCGCGCCGCGCCCCCCGTCCCGCGAAGGGGCGTTGTCGCGCACGACCTGGAGCACCTCGTCGCCGTAATCCGCGAGTTTGCGCTGCCCCACGCCGCTGACGGTGCCGAGGCTGGCGTGGCTGCTGGGCTTCAGTTCGGTAATGGTCTTCAGCGTGGCGTCACTGAAGATCACGTAGGGCGGCACCGCCAGCGACCTGGCGCGTTCCAGCCGCCACTGGCGCAGGGCTTCGAACAGCGGGGCGTCCTGGGTGTCCACCGGGGCCTGGCGGCTGCGTTTCTCTTTCTTGCGGGTGCTGGTCTGCGCGATCAGGGCGTCCTCGCGCAGTTGCAGTCTGGTCTCGCCTTTCAGCAGGGCGCGGGATTTCGGGGTGGCGTTCAGGCCGTAATGGTCGTCGGCGGCCAGATACCCCAGGCTGACGAGCTGCCGCAGGACGCTGCGCCAGGTTTTCTCGTCGTGTGCGGCCCCCACGCCGAAGGTGGGCAACTGGTGGTGCCCCAGCGCCACGATGCGCTCGGTCTCCTTGCCCAGCAGCACGTCGGTGATGTGCGCCGCGCCGAAGCGGTTGCCTGTGCGCACCACCGCGCTCAGGGCCATCTGCGCCTCGCGGGTCATGTCGCGGGCCTGTGGGGGGGTGAGGCAGGTGTCGCAGTTGCCGCACGGGTCACGCAGCGTCTCTCCGAAATACGAGAGGAGCGTCTGGCGACGGCACGCGGCGGTCTCACAGTAGGTCAGCAGGGCGTCCAGTTTGGCGCTCTCCACGCGCTTCACGTCCTCGGGGGCGTCCGACTGGGCCAGCATGCGCCTGACGTTAACTACATCGCTGAGACCGTAGACCATCCAGGCGGTACTGGGCAGGCCGTCGCGTCCGGCGCGCCCGGTTTCCTGGTAGTACCCTTCCATGCTTTTGGGCAGGTCGAGGTGCGCCACGAAGCGCACGTTGGGTTTGTCGATGCCCATGCCGAACGCCACGGTGGCGACCACGATGAGACCTTCCTCGTTCAGGAAGCGTTCCTGCGCGTGGCTGCGTTCCCGCGGCGAGAGGCCCGCATGGTACGCCACCGCAGCGATTCCCTGCGCCTGAAGCCACTTGGCGGTGTCCTCCACGCTCTTGCGCGAGAGGCAGTACACGATTCCGGCGTCGCCCCCCGCTGAACCTGCACCGTGTTCCTCGCGGATAAATTCCAGCAGCTGCGTCTTGGGACTGCTTTTCAGCATCACGCGGTACTGGATGTTGGGCCGGTCGAAGCTGGAGATGAACTCGGGCGCGTCGTGCAGGTGCAGCACGCTTTTCATGTCGGCCCGCGTGCGGTCGTCGGCGGTGGCGGTCAGGGCCACGCGCGGAATGTGCGGAAAGCGCTGCGGCAGCACGCCCAGCTGCTGGTACTCGGGCCGGAAGTCGTGGCCCCACTGCGACACGCAGTGCGCCTCATCGATGGCGAAAAGGGCCACCGGGGCGTGCTCCAGCAGTTCCAGGGTGCGCGGCAGCAGCAGGCGTTCGGGGGCCACGTACAGCAGATCGAGTTCGCCGCGTTGCAGGGTGTCCTCGACCGCCCTGGCCTCCGGGGCCGTCAGCGTGGAATTCAGGTAGGCGGCCCGCACGCCGTTCTGGCGCAGGGTGTCCACCTGGTCTTTCATCAGGGCGATCAGGGGGGACACCACCACGCCCACGCCCTGGCGCAGCAGGCTGGGAAGCTGGTAGCACAGGCTCTTGCCGCCGCCGGTGGGCATCAGCACCAGCGCGTTGCCGCCCTCCACCACTTGCTCGATGATCTCGCCCTGCACGCCCCGGAACGCCGGGTAGCCCCACACCCTTTGCAGGACTTGCAGGGCGCGGTCAGCGGTGGGCAGAGCAGACGGGGACGGGGCAGGCGATGACATCGGCCCCAGCATAACGCATTATGTAGAGAGCAGAATAGAAGCCACGACAGCATGGTTCCTCGACAAGGGCCTGCCTCCCCAGCGACGAGGACTCAGCCACAAGGACACAGCACAAGGATACAGACCATGAAACTCCTGCTCACTTCAGGCGGCATCACCAACCCCAGCCTTCAGGGCGCCTTGCTCGACCTGCTGGGCAAACCCATCAGCGAATGTCACGCCCTGTGCATTCCCACCGCCTCCTACGCCCACCCCTGGTGTACGCCGGTCAACGCCTACCGTTTCATCACGGGTGGGTCGCCGGCCCCCATGTGCGACCTGGGCTGGAAATCCCCGGGGGTGCTGGAACTGACTGCCCTGCCCAGCCTGGGCCGCGAGCGCTGGGCGCCCTGGGTTCGTGAAGCGGACGTGCTGCTGGTGGACGGTGGGGACGCCCTGTACCTGGCTCACTGGATGCGCGAGTCCGGGCTGGCTGACCTGCTGCCCACCCTGCCGGACACCGTGTGGGTGGGCCTCAGCGCCGGAAGCATGGTCATGACGCCGCGCATCGGGGCCGGGTTCGTGGGCTGGACAGCGCCTGCGGGCAATGACCAAACACTAGGCCTGGTTGATTTCTCGATTTTTCCGCACCTGGACTACCCGCATTTTCCGGAGAACACCCTCGCCCACGCCGAGAAGTGGGCAGCGGAGATCGGCGGGCCAGCCTACGCCATCGATGACCAGACCGCCATTCAGGTCAATGACGGGCACGTGACCGTGATCTCCGAGGGGCACTGGAAACTGTTCAACCCGCCGAATTGAGGTGCAGCAGACGCCTCCCCTGTCGCGCGGGGAGGCGTGCCGTGTCGAGGTCTTTCAGCTTTCCGCGTCGGGCTTCTGCTGGCTTTCGAGGGCAGCCTGCCCGGTTTCTGTGGGGCGAGTGGCGAGGGGGTCGATGCTGGGGTCTTCCTTGCTGACGCTGTCGAGCAGAATGTCGAGGACGTTGCCGGCACGGGCGGCGTCGACGGCCTTGTTGGTGATGATTTCGCCGGTGTTCAGGATGATGCTGTCGTCCGGCGCCAGGATCACGCGGGTCACCGGGCGGCCCAGGGCCGAGCGGATGCGCTGCTCGTGCGCTTCCTGTTCACGCTGCCGCATGGCCTGCTCGGTCTCCTCCTTGCGGTCGCTGAACCAGGATTTGGCCCGGTCGAGCAGGTTGGCGGCGGCAGCATTGCTCCCCTGAACCTCCTCGCCCAGCGTGGCCTCGATCAGCGGCTGTTCCAGGCCCAGCGTCTGGGCGCGGGCCGCAATGTCGGTGTTGACGATCTGGCCCTGCGCCGCCAGCAGACTGCCGCCGGGCGCGCGGATGTCGTGCCTGACGCGGCGGCCCAGGGTATCCTCGATGCGGTGCGGGCTGGCCGTGTTGTCCTCCATGTCGTCCTGGCCTGCTCCGGTCACGGCCCCTGCGGTGGCGGCGGCGGTCAGGGCCGCGAGACTGCCGGTCGCTTCGGCGCGCTCGGCGTGGTGGGCGCCGATGGTCACGCCCCGGGACACGATCACCTCGCCGGAGTCGCTGACCACGTTGGTTCCCGCCACTTTGCCGGTCACGTAGGCCTTCTGCCGGTCAGCGGTGGCCTCCCTGATCTCTGCGTAGCCTTCCTGCACGCGGGTTCTGGCGTCGTCGTAAGCGTCGGCTACTGCTCCACCGGTGGCGGCGGCGGTCAGGGCCGCGAGCTTGCCGGCTTTCTCGGCGGCCTCGGCCTGCGCGGCGGTGATGGTGTCACCCTTATGGGCGATGAACAGGCCGTTCTCCAGTTCGATGTCCTGCCCAGCGGTTTTTCCGACCACGTAGTGTTTCTGGCGGGTGCGGGTCTCGTTCAGCAGGTCACGGAATCCGGCGGTCATCTTGCTGGTCAAGGATTCGGTGGCCTGCCCCAGCGAGGTCGAGACGCTGGCGCCCGTCACGGCGGCGGCCAGCGCCGGAAGTTTGCCGTGCCACTCGGCGACCTCGGCGTGCAGCGGCGTCACGACTTCACCCTCATGCACGATCACGGTGCCGTCTGCGGCCACAATCTCGGTGTTGCTGGTCTTGCCGATCACGTACTCCTGCTGGCGCTCGGTGACGGCCTCGCTGGCGTTCTGGGCGGTTTCCTTCACGCTGCTGGCGGCGCTCTGGTAGGTGTCCTTGACCGCCTCGCCGGCACTCTGCACCGCGCCCGTCACCGTTTCGCCGGTGTGGTGAACGGCGCCCGTCACGGCGTCCCCGGCAGTCTTGATCGCACCCTTCAGGCCGCCGGGATTTTCCTTCATGGCGGCGGCCACGCTCAGCGGCACGATGGCGGCGTCCGCGCCGATCTGCACGTCGCTGGGTGCGGGAATAAAGGCCCGGCCACTGCTCAGGTCCGCGAACAGTCCCCCGGTGGCCTCGTAACCCACCACCCGGCCGGTGTTCTCGTCGAAGTACACGTCCGCGATCTTGCCGAGGTTCTGCCCGTCGGTAGTCAGCAGGGTCATGCCCAGCAGGCTGGTCTTGCTTTCCAGCGCGTCGGCCAGGCGCCCGTCGTCACGGCTGGAGGTCACGTCGTCGGCGCTGGCGATCATGATGGCGTGCTCCCCGATGCTGCGTACGCGCTCAAACGGCACGGCTTTGGCGGCGCGGAACCAGCCGCCCTCGTCGACCAGAAACGCCAGCACCTGGTTGCCCTGGTGGTCGAACACCACGTCCCGCACGCTGTCCACTTTCTCGCCGGTGCTGATGGCGACGATATTCCTGCCGAGAATTTCCTTACCTTTGATCATGGGGGTCACTTCCTTGACTTGACGCGAGACTTCGGCTGCTGTGCTGAACAGTTTATGAAGGCCCTGCGCCGCGTCTACACGGGCATTCTTGACTGAATCTTGGGGAAAGCGGGCGCACTGAAGCTTTCCTTTCCGCGCTGGCTGGACAGGCCGCTGCGCCCGGCCCCCTGTGGCGCACAGTGATGCTTTAGAGCAGGTCTCCGAATTCCGTTCTGCGAAGAACACTACTCCGCACAACTCCATTCTTCGTCCTGCTCATTTAAATTCACTCGCTCCGCTCGGACAAAAAGCACTTCGTTCTTTTGTCAAATGCTTTAGGCTACCGGGCGTGAGTTCAGTTGCGTGGCAGGGGTTGCGGGCCGGAGGGGCGCCGCTGGGAGCGTTCGAGCGCCGTCTGGGGGACTCGCCCCTGACGGTGCTGGTCGGGGTGACAGGCGTAGGAAAAAGCACGGCCCTCAAGGCGCTGGAGGGCGCGTCCCTGCGCGTTTTGCCCGACCGGCGCGAGGTGACCGACGCGGTGATGATCCTCCCGCTGGCGGGGCGCGAGGTGCGTGACCGCGAGGAACGCTTCCGGTGGACGGCGCAGTACCGCGAGACGCATCCGGGTGGCATGGCGCAGGCGCTGGGGTCGCTGGTGGCGGAGACGCGGGTGTGGGGCGAGGCCCCGGTGTTCGACGGTCTGCGCGGCCTGGAGGAAGTGCAGTTCGCGGCCGAGTCCTTCCCGGCGTGGCGCTTCGTGGCGCTGGGCGCGCCGGACGTGGTGCGCGTGGAGCGGCTGCTGGGGCGCGGCGACGGCTTCGATCAGGTGCAGGCGGAGAATGCGGGTGACCTGCGGGCCGCCCTCGCGGAACTGAAAGGTGTGAGCGACGTGTTTACAGACGCGGAACTGGATCAACTGGCGGCACTGACCACGCGGGGGCACGCCCCGCAGGACGTGCTGGCGAAGGTCAAGATCGTGGTAAGCGAACGCCGCAATTATGATCCGCAGGCTGCCGAGACGTTTCTGGCCACGCTGCCGCTTCGACGGGCCCTGCTGCTGGACACCGTGGCCCTCAGCCCCGAGCAGGTGGCGCAGGCCGTGAGGGAGTGGGCATGAGCACCATTCAGAACGTCGAGGCGCTTCCCTACCGCCTGCCGCTCACGTCCGCGCTGGCGTGGGGCGCCCACTCGGCCCTGAGTGCCGCCGAACACGTGCTGGTGCGCGTGACCCTCTCGGACGGGTCGGTGGGCCTGGCCGAAGCCCCCCCGCGCCCCACCATCTACGGCGAGACGGTGGGCAGCGTGCAGGCCATTCTGGCGCACCTCTCCCCCGCCCTGACCGGGCTGGACATCCATGACACGGCGGCGCTGGAGCGCGTACGCAACAGTGTCACCAACAACCACACGGCGCGCGGCGCACTGGACATGGCGCTGTGGGACGCCCGCGCCAGAGCACAGGGAAAAACGCTGTTCGACACGTTGGTGGGGCCAAAGGAACGGGTGCGGGTCAGTTTCATCCTGGGAATCGCCACGCCCGCCGAGATGCTGGACGAGGCCACACGGGTGGTCGAGGCGGGCGTGCGCTGCCTGAAGGTGAAGGTGGGCCGCCACTACCAGAAGGACCTGGAGGTGATTCGTGACCTGCGCCGCGCTTTCGGCCAGGACGTGCTGCTGTACGCCGACAGCAACGAAACCCTGACGCCGGAGGTGGCCCCCAGCGTGCTGGCCGCCATGCAGGGCGAGGGCCTGCTGTACGTCGAGGAACCGCTGCCCGCCCGCGACCTGCGCGCCCGCGCCGAGTTGCACGCGCAGGGCGTCTTGCCCATCGTGGCGGACGACAGCTGCTTTACGCCCGCCGACCTCGGGCGCGAACTGGATTTTGGTACGTTCGATGTCCTGAACGTGAAAACGGCCCGCAACGGCTTTACCGACGGCCTGGCGATGCTGCGTAGCGCCGCCGCGAGAGGCAAACGCGGCATGGTGGGCAGCCAGGCCAGTACCGGCCTCGGCACCATTCACGCCGCGCTGCTGAGCACCCAGGCAGAAGTCACCGAACCCTGTGAACTCAGTTTCGTCCTGAAGCTGAAGGACGATCTGCTCAACCACCCGGTGACCTTCAGAGACGGCTGGCTGGACGTGAACGACCTGCGCGAACACGCGCTGGATGACCGAAAATGGCAGCAGTACGCCCTCTAAGAATGAGCTCGAAGGCCTGGTTTTTCTCTCCCTGGCGTCCGCTTTTCCGGTAGGTATGACTGAGCGTTTAACGGTCAGGCGTGGCCTGTCCCCTAGTTCACTTGCTGTCCAGTAACGTTTCTGAAATACGGATTAAGTAAAACTTAAGGCATGGAGTTGGAACTGTTCACGGCCCTGGTGCTGCCGCTGCTGTTCAGCATCGCGGCGGGTATCTATGGTTTTCGTCGTTTTCCGGAGCGCCGCCCCACGCTGCTGCTCAACCTGATCTGTTTTCAGTTCGTGGGGGCTTTCGCCCTCCGAACCGAGCCGAGCATTCAGCTGCTGTCGGTCATGGCGCTGCATGTCCTGTGCGTGGGTATTCTGCTGGCCAAGCACGTGCAGAGCCCCGAACTGGTGCCGGTGCACGTCAAACGCTGAATTCATTCCAGAACGCCAGCCAGCCCGCTTTTCACCGAGCGGGCTTTTTCTTGATTTCTATTGCATGCCCTCAGCCTGAGCAAGGTGTGCGGTGGCCGCCTTCCAGCCCGTCCCCCTTTCCCCTGAATCCCGCGCCCGGCGGCGTCACTTCTGGCATCATCGGGACATGACGTTTTCCGAACTTGACCCGCGCACCCTGACGGTGCTGGGGGTTCCGGGGGCGCTGGAGGCGGCGGCGCACCCGCAGGCGACCGCGCAGGTGCTCTCGGGCCTGAGTGCCCACCCGGACTCGCGCGTACGGGCGCTGGTGGCGCGCCACCCCAACACGCCGCTGGAGGTGCTGGGCAGCCTGGCGGCGTCTTTTCCGCGCGAAGTGCTGAGCAACCCCGGTTTGCCGCTGATGCGCCTGGCGCGGCCCAACCTGCTGGGCGTCTTTCCCGCCGAGGGGGTGGCGGCGCTGCTGGCCCTGCCGGACGTGCCCGCCTGGGTGCTGGAGGGCGCGGCGCGGCACGAGGACTTCAGCGTGCGCACCGCGCTGGCGTCGTATGCCGGCCTCAGCGCCGAGCGCGTGTCGGCCCTGGCGCAGGACGCCGGCTGGCAGGTGCGCGAGGCCATCGCCAGGCGCACCAACCTACCCGAACGGCTGATCCGGCAACTGGCGGCGGACGACGATTACGACGTGCGCAAAGCCATTGCCCTGCGCGCCGACCTGCCGGGAGACGCCCTGCGCACGCTGGCGGCGGACTCGCACAGCCTGGTGCGGGCAAACGTGGCCCGCCGGCTGGACTTGCCGCTGGACTGCATGCTGACGCTGGCCGCCGACGGGGACAGCGACGTGCTGTCCACCCTGGCGCGGCGCGTGGACCTGCCCCGCAAGGTGCGCGAGTGGCTGGCGGCCAACGACCACCCGATGGTGCGCGCGGCGGCCCTGCAGGCGTGGAAGGTGCCGCGCGAGTGGCTGGGCCGCGCCGAGAACGACGCCGACCCCGACGTGCGGGCCGCGCTGGCCCGTCGCCCGGACGCTTCCCCGGCGCTGCTCTCGCACCTGGCGCACGACGAGGCCGAGACGGTGCGCCGCGCCCTGCTGGAACGCAACGACCTGCCGGACGAGGCCGTCGTGGCGCTGGCGCGGGCCCCCGAGCAGGACATCCGCGTGCACGTGGCGAGCGCCGAGACGCTGCCCGCCGGGGCGCTCGATGTCCTGATGCAGGACGACGACCCGAACATCCGCACGATTCTGGCGGTGCGCCCGGATCTGGGCAGCGAGCGGCTGATGCAACTGGCGCAGGACAACAGCGCCGAGGTGCGCCGGGGCGTGGCTTTCGCGGAGACGTTGCCGCCCGCTGTGCTGACCCGGCTGACGGGCGACACCAATGCAGGTGTGCGCCGCAGCGTGGCGATCCGCGACGACCTCACGCCCGAAATCGTGCGCCAGCTGGCCGCCGACCTCGACGACGGCGTGCGCCTGATGATCGCCGGGCGGGGAGATTTGCCGCAAAACATCCGTGACCTGCTGCGAAACGACATAGATGGAAACGTTAGAGTGGAAGCGACCGCCTAGCCTGCCAAACCCGTGGCGAACGGCCTGAAATGAATCTCCATAGCAAAAGCACCGCGAGGGTGATCAGGGCGGGAAAGACGTTCAAAAACATCACGGAACTGAGAAGGAATTGCACCGCCGCTACGATCCACAGCCACGGCCGCCGGAGTAACCACGCCAGCCACGCCAGACCTAAAGCACCGAGGGCTGGCAGGTAGACCATGGCCCTCAGGAGACCTTCGCCCAACTGTCTTTCCTGCGGGCTGCCAGCGGGATCCTGAAGGAAGTTCACGATCAGAAGGACATACACCGCAAGCGTCGCCAGGACGCAGACGGCCAGAAGAAACATCGCCAGGGACACGGCCGGCTGGTGAAGAGGTCGCGTCAGACCGGGCATAGGTGGCGGAATTTTACCCGATGTTGACCTGGAAAAAATCTTAGAGGTTCCAAGCAATGTCTTTTTTTACGGGTCGGTGCGGGGGCGGCGACTTCCACTTTCCGCTCATTATGCCCCCAACAGAATCAGCGCGGTTATACTGGTTCGGTGAGTTCTGGCACTGATCTTCTCTCTCAACTGAACGAAACGCAGGCCCAGGCGGCTGACCACTTCACCGGCCCGGCGCTGGTGATCGCGGGCGCGGGCAGCGGCAAAACGCGCACGCTGGTGTACCGTATCGCTCACCTGATCGGGCATTACGGCGTCGACCCCGGCGAAATCCTGGCCGTGACCTTTACCAACAAGGCCGCCGCCGAGATGCGCGAGCGGGCCAGCCACCTGGTGCCCGGCGCGGGGGGGCTGTGGATGAGCACCTTCCACAGTGCCGGCGTGCGCATCTTGCGGGCTTACGGCGAGTACATCGGCCTGAAACGCGGCTTCGTGATTTACGACGACGACGACCAGCTCGACCTGCTCAAGGAGATCATGGGCAGCATCCCCGGCATCGGGCCGGACACCACGCCGCGCACCATCCGGGGCATCCTCGACCGCGCCAAGAGCCACCTGATGACCCCCGACGACCTGGAGCGCGTGCCCGAGGTCTACATCTCCGGCATTCCGCGCGAGTCCGCCGCCGAAGCCTACCGCCGTTACGAGAGCAGCAAGAAAGCTCAGAACGCCATTGATTTCGGCGATCTGATCACGGAAACCGTGCGGCTGTTCAAGGAGGTGCCGGCCGTTCTCGACAAGGTGCAGAACAAGGCCCGGTTCATTCATGTGGACGAGTACCAGGATACGAACAAGGCGCAGTATGAATTGACGAGGCTGCTGGCTTCCAGGGACCGGAATTTGCTGGTGGTGGGAGACCCCGACCAGTCGATTTACAAGTTTCGAGGCGCTGATATTCAGAATATTCTGGACTTTCAGAAGGATTATCCGGACGCGAAGGTGTACATGCTGGAGCACAATTACCGCTCCAGCGCCAGGGTTCTGACGGCCGCCAACAAGTTGATCGAGAACAATGCCGAACGTCTAGAAAAAACCCTGAAACCCGTGAAAGAGGACGGGCACCCGGTTCACTTTCACCGCGCGACGGACGGGCGCAGTGAGGGCGATTTCGTGGCCGAGTGGCTGACGCGCCTGCACGGCGAGGGCCGCAGCTGGAACGACATGGCCATTCTGTACCGCACGAACGCGCAGTCCCGCGTGCTGGAGGAGTCGCTGCGGCGCGTGCAGATTCCGGCAAAAATCGTGGGCGGTGTGGGCTTCTATGACCGCCGCGAAATCAGGGATATCCTGGCCTACGCCCGGCTATCGATCAACCCGGCGGACGACGTGGCCCTGCGCCGCATCGTGGGGCGGCCCAAACGCGGCATCGGGGACACGGCGCTGGCGAAACTGATGGACTGGGCGCGGATGAACGGCACTTCCCTGCTGACCGCGTGCGCGAATGCCGCCGAGCAAAATATTCTGGAACGCGGCGCCAACAAACCCGTGGAGTTCGCCCAGCTCATGCAGGGCCTCTCGGACGCGGCGGACGCTTACGGCCCCTCGGCGTTCCTGCGCACGGTCATGGACGCCAGCGGTTACCTGGACATGCTGCGCCAGGAGGGCCAGGAAGGGCAGATCAGGATGGAGAACCTGGACGAACTGATCAACGCCGCCGAGGAGTGGTCGCAGGATCACGACGGCACCATCGCCGACTTCCTGGACGACGCGGCCCTGCTGTCCAGCGTGGACGACATGCGCACAAAAACGGAAAACAAGGACGTGCCGGAGGAAGCCGTCACCCTGATGACCATGCACAACGCCAAGGGCCTGGAATTCCCGGTGGTGTTCATCGTGGGCACCGAAGAAGGCCTGCTGCCCAGCCGGGGCGCCCTCACCGAAGGCCCCAGCGGCATCGAGGAGGAACGCCGGCTGTTCTACGTCGGCATTACTCGGGCGATGGAACGTCTCTTTTTGACGGCCGCCGAGAACCGCATGCAGTACGGCAAAACGAACGCCGCCGAGGACAGCCGCTTCCTGGAGGAACTGGAGGGCCACTTCGACACCATCGACCCCTACGGGCAGGTGATCGACTACCGCGCCAAATCTTGGAAACAGTACCGCCCCACTGTGCCGGCGCGCCCCGACACCTCCGCGAGCGTGGCCGTGAAGAACACCAGCCCCCTGACCGCCGGCATGGCCTACCGGGGCGGCGAGAAGGTCACGCACCCGAAATTCGGCGCCGGGCAGGTGCTGGCGGTGGCCGGCACCGGCGACAAGCAGGAGGTCACGGTGCATTTCCCCTCGGTGGGTGCCAAGAAACTGCTGGTGAAATTTGCCAACCTCAGCCCCGCTTAGACGGTGTCCCACCCGGTGACGGAATGCTCGATCTGTCCTTCTGCACCGTCGAGCATTTTCGACAGATCGCGTGGATGCACGGTCGAATCCACCTCGGACAGGGCAACCCACTGCATTTGCAACTCGTCGTGATCCCGAACAGGGAAAGCTCTTGTTGGCAGCCGCTCCTCCGTCTCGACGCGGTAACACAGCCCGAGTTGCTGCCTGTTCGTGCGGCGGTCGAAGCCTTCGGTGATACCGACCAGTCGCGCACTCTGGGCGTGCAGGCCCGTTTCCTCTTGGAATTCGCGCCTGGCCGCCGTCAGGGAATCCTCGTTCAGCAGGACGCTGCCGCCCGGCAGGAACCAGAACCCTGAACCGGGCACGGTATTGGTCAGGAGTTGGCCGTCCTGCACGTAGATCAAGTGTACCCGCAGCTGGAAAGCTGTTCCGTGAATGTCGAGCCGCAAGTCCAGCGCGGGCGGGCGTTTAGCCTCCCGGTTGATGATGTGGCGAAATTTTCCTTCTGGAACGTCAAGAAGTTTCAGGGCGGCGGTGGGGTAAGTCGGTCTGTCCATTTCGGCCAGCGGGTCAATCCAGTTCAGGACGTTCGCGGTGTTGTCGACCACCCTGAAGGGCCTGTCCGGTAAGGCGTCCTGCGCATCGACCCCGAAGTAAAACCCCAGTTCGTGCCAGCAGCGGCCATTCAACTCGAAGAAATTCTCCACCAGGCCAAGCAGACGCACCGCCTGCGCCTTCAGCCCGGTTTCCTCGTGCCATTCACGCGCTGCGCCGTCTGCCAGGGCTTCACCCGTGAGGAGGGCTCCGCCCGGCAAATTCTGAAAGGGGTAATCGCCTGATTCGACCAGTAGCTTCCCGTCACGCTGGCAGACCAGTACGGCACGCACGGCGAAAGCCACATCATCCACAAGCAGGCGCAGGTCAGGCACCCGCCCAGTATGCCTGGGCTGTGGCTTCTGGCTGCGGCTTCTTCCCTCTGCCGGCTGGCGCATCCCGAAAAAAGACAGACGGCCCCAGTTTCCCGGAGCCGTCTGCCCTGTTCGGCGTGCTTACTTGCTCTTGATGATGCGGTCTTGTTTGCCCCCCGCCAGGCCCGCGTTGGCTTTCAGGTACGTGCTGAAGGCCTCCACGTCCACCAGGTTGGGGAGTTGCAGGACGTTGACGCCGTCCTTGAAGGCCGCGAAGTTGTCGCCGCCGGTGGCCAGGAACGAATTCATGGTCACGCGGTAGGTCTGGGCCGGGTCGAGGGTCTGGCCGTCCAGTTTGATGCTGGCGGGGTCGACTTTGCTGCCTTTGGGGGCGGTGCTGTCGTAGCTGTAGGTGAAGCCCTGGCTGACCTGCAGGATACGGTTCTGGCCCGCGCTGGGGTTGTCGAATTGCTGTTCCAGCAGGGTCTTGATCTGCGCCCCGGTCAAGTCCATGACCACCAGGGTGTTCCCGAAGGGCTGCACGGCGTACAGGTCGCCGAAGGTGGCGGTGTTGTTGGGTGCCGTGGCGTTCAGGTCGGCGCGGACGCCGCCGGGGTTCATGAAGGCGATGACGGCCCCTTTGTCTTTGGTGGCGGCCAGCTGGCTGTCGGCGATCAGGTCGCCCAGGGCACTTTCGCCGGCGTCGTTGTTGGTGCGCGACACGCTGGCGCTGGCCAGCGTCCCGATGGGCGTCTGCTTCACGGCGTCGGTGAGTTGCCGGGCCCTGGTGACCAGCGCGGTCATGTCGGCGTTCCTGGCAGTGCTGCGCGGATCCATGACAACGTTCGCGGCGCGGATGCTGGTGACCTTGTGCTGCTGGCGGTCGATGGTCATGTCCAGGCGCTGCAAGAGGTGCCCGTAGAAGTCGCCCTGAATGACGGTGCGCCCATTCACGACGCAGTTGTAGCCCTGATGGGTGTGACCGCTGATCACGGCGTCCACGCGCGGGTCAAGCTTGTTGACGATGTCGGCAATGGGGCCGGTCAGGGTGCCGCAGGCGGGCTTGTCGAAGCCGTCCTTGCTGACGCCGCCCTCGTGAATCAGCATGATGATGGCGTCCACACCCTGCGCCTTGAGTTCCGGGACGTACCTGTTCACGCTTTCGGCTTCGTCCAGAAAGTTCAGGCTGGCGACGCCTTCCGGGCTGACGATGGTGGGCGTCGTCTTGGTGACTGCGCCGATGAAAGCGATTTTCGCGCCGTTCACTGTTTCGATCTGGTAAGCGGGGAACACGGGTTTGCCGGTGGTCTTGTCCACGACGTTCGCGCCCAGCCATTTGAAGGTCGCGCCGGGGTATGGGTTCATGAACTTGCACGCCTTGCTCATGTCGTTACTGTCACAGCCGCCATTCTGCATGCGCTGGAGTTCCTTGAGCCCCTGATCGAACTCGTGGTTGCCGAGGCTGCTGTACTTCATGCCCAGCTTGCTCAGGGCGATGGTGCTGGGTTCGTCGCGCAGCAGGCTGCTGGTGATCGGGGACGCGCCGATCAGGTCACCTGCCCCCACGAACACCAGGTTCTTCTGCTTGGCGCGTTCGGCGTCGAGGTAACCGCCGATCACCTCGATGCCCCCGGTGGTCAGCCTGACCTGCTTGCTGGGGTCTTTGGGATCCGGCACCATCACGCCGGCAAAACTGGTGGGTTCCAGGTTGCCGTGGAAGTCGTTCAGGCCGATCACCGTTATGTCCGTGGTGGCCGGGCCGAGCATGGTGCAGCCGCTCAGGGTCAGGCTGAGGCCGATCAGGGCAAGGTTCTTTTTCATGCGTTCCACAGTGTAGGGGGAAAAATGTCAGGGAAGTATCGGCATTTCACAATATTTTCATGGTCTTCATGTGCCAACGGACGGCCTCGAAGAACCCGCTGGGGTTCAGGGTGCTGCCCTGGGCCAGGTCAGGTTTCCCGCCGCCCTGGCCGCCGGTGACCGTCAATGCCGCGCGCAGGAGGTGGCCGGCGTGCAGCTCGGGCACGCGGGAAGCCACGCCGCAGCGGCCATCCGGCGCGAGGCCCACCACCAGGTCACCGTCATGGTCGGCGGTCAGGGCGGGTTGCAGCAGGGCGGCGTCCGTCACTTCCATGAAGCGCACCCGCAACTGGCCCAGCCCTTCTGCCGGGGTGGCCTGAACCAGAACCTGGGCCAGCCTGGAGCGCGCCGCCTCCAGTTCGCGTTTCAGGGCCAGGCGTTCGCCGTCCAGGGCCTCGACTTTCTCGGTCAGGCGCTCGACAGGAACGCTGAACGTCTGGCCCAGCGCCCGCGCCACGCGGTAGACGCCGCTGAGGTACTCGCCGGCTTCTTCCCCGGCCATGAAGGTGACGCGGGTCAGTCCGCCCTTGATGCGCTCGGTGCGCAGCACGACGACCGGCGCGCACATGGCGGCGCGGGGGACGTGCGTGCCGCCGCAGGCACTTACATCGAAGGAGTGGCCCATTCGGTCTCTGAAGATCACCAGCCTGACCTGCCCGGTGATTTTCGTTTCACGCCGCAACGGGTAATTCGCCAGTTCCGTTTCGGCAACGACGGGCGTTTCCAGCGTGAGTTCGTCGCGGCCCAGGACTTCGCGCAGCAGCACCTCGGCCGCCCGCACGTCGGCTTCCTGCGGGTCGCCTTTCAGGTCAAGGTGGCATTCGGGGCTGTTCATGCTGACTGCCACCACCTGAAAAGCGGGGTTCACGCGCAAGAAGGCCTGGGCCAGCAGGTGCTCGCCGCTGTGGCGCTGCATATGCCGCCAGCGCCTCGCCGCGTCGATTTCACCGGAGATGGCGGTGCCGACGGGCGGAAGATCACCCTGCACCACGTGCCAGATTTCGCCGCTGCCCTTGTCCTTGCGGGTGTCGGTGACCTGGGCCTCGTGGCCGTTCCAGCGCAGCCGGCCCGTGTCGCCGGGTTGACCGCCGCCTTCCGGGTAGAACGCGCTGGCATCCAGCTTCACTTCACCGTCTCGCACGGCGCTCACGGTCGCCTGAAAAGCGAGTGGCGTGCCGCTCTCATGGAACACGTTTTCATGGTACAGGGCGCGGGTCATGCCCCAGAGGCTAGAGCATTTCTAGCGTGTCACGCGGCGGGCTGCTCTTTGTCCAGCTTGGCGAAGATCATGCGGCCCACGTTGGTCTGCACGTTATTCACCACCGTCACGCGGGCAGGCTTGCCGCGCATTTTCATCCCGTCCTCGACGACCACCATGGTGCCGTCTTCCAGGTAACCGACGCCCTGATCCTTCTGTTGCCCGCCCTTGGTGATGGTGATGGTCAGGTTGTCGCCGGCCTGCACCTGGGGCTTGAGGGCCACGGCGGCCTCGTGGATGCTGAGCACCTGCACGTCGTGCAGCTTGGCGATCTTGGTGAGGTTGCCGTCGTTGGTCAGCAGTTTGGCGTGGGTTTCGCGGGCCAGCCGGATCAGTTTGTCGTCGGTGGTGGGCAGGTTGGGGTCGTCCCAGTCCTCGATGCGCAGGGGCCGGAGGCCGCGCAGCTCTTCCAGCACGTTCAGGCCACGTTTGCCCCGGGTGCGTTTCTGCGGGTCGGCGCTGTCCGAGAGGGTCTGGAGTTCGCGCAGGATGAACGCGGGAACGATCAGGTCGCCTTCCAGAAAGCCCGAGCGGGCCAGCTCCAGAAGGCGCCCGTCGATAATCACGTTGCTGTCCAGGATTTTGCCACCCGTTTTGCGCTTGGGCTGCTGAAAGGCCAGCGCCCCGAACTGGTCCTCGTTGCGCACCGCGAAGGTGATGAAGAAGGCCGCCAGAATCACCGTGAAGGCGATGCTGATGGCCGACGAATAGAACGGCAGGCCGCGCAGCAGGTTTGCCAGCAGCACGCTGACCAGCAGCGCCACGATCAGCCCGAAGGTCGCGGCGGTCACGGTGGTGGGCGTCAGGCGCCCGTACCAGCCCTGAAGGGCGCTGAGGCGCGGCGCGATGAACTTCTCGACGCGCGGGGCCAGCAGCAGGCCGCTGAGCATCCCGGCGAGCATCAGGCTGACGGTGTTGACGGTGGCCGTGTCCGGCGGCGTCGAGGCCGCCAGCACCCCCCCGGCACCGTATCCGGCCAGGAGTCCGAGGAACATCATCAGGAGGCGCACCGGCAGCATAACTTCCTCAGTGTACCGGGTACACGTGAAAAACAGGAACCGTCCTGAAGTTCACCTGCGCCTCAGTTGGGGACAGGGCCAGCCGAACAGGATCAGCCCAGCTCATCCGCCCAAGCCAGCCGCCCAGTTCAGCCGCCGCAGCGTGCCCAGATGCGCGATACTGACGCCATGACGGGCCTTTCCCTCCCGCAACGAACCCTGCCGCTCTCCGATCCGGCCTTCGTGGCCGATCCTTACCCGCTGCTGGCACAGTGGCGCGAGGAGACGGCGGCTTTCTTCGATCCGGGCCTCGACCGGGTGGTGCTGACCCGCCACGCGGACATCAGCGCCCTGCTGCGCGATAAACGCTTTGGGCGCAGCGTCTTGCACCGCTACTCGCGCGACGAGCTGGGCTGGCCGCCGCCGGACCCCCGGCAGGTGAACTTCGACGCTTTCAATGACAACCACGTGCTGGACAGCGAACCGCCCAAGCACACGCGCCTGCGGGGCCTGCTGCAACTGGCTTTCACGCCCCGGCGCGTGGAGGGCCTTACGCCGCGTATTCAGGTCATTCTGGCTGACCGGCTGAGGACTCTGGGCGACACGTTCGACCTGGTGGCCGACTATGCCGAACCGCTGCCCGTCACGGTGATCGCCGAGTTGCTGGGCGTGCCGCACGAATGGCGCGAGCAGTTGCGTCCGTGGTCGGCGGCCATCGTCAAGATGTACGAACCGGACAAGACCCCACAGGATCAGGCGGACGCGGAAAGGGCAGTGCTGGACTTCAGCGCGCACCTGCAAGAACTGCTGAACGAACGCCGGAAAACCCCGGCCGACGACCTGATTACCGCGCTCTCGCAGGTGGAAAGCGAGGGTGAGCGCCTGACAGAAAAAGAGCTGATCGACACCTGCATCCTGCTGCTGAACGCCGGGCACGAGGCCAGCGTCAACGGTCTGTCGGCGGGCATCCTGGCTTTGATGCGCCGCCGCGACCGCTGGAACGAGCTGGTGGGGTGGGCGCAGGAACCCGGCAGCCTGCCGAAATTCAAGCTGGCGGTGGATGAACTGCTGCGTTTCGACACGCCGCTACCGATGTTCGAGCGGATTGCGCTGGAACCCATGACGCTTTTTGGGCACGAGGTCAAGGTGGGCGAGCGGGTGGCGCTGCTGTACGCCAGCGGCAACCGCGACCCAAGGCGCTTCGAGCAGCCGGATGAGCTGCGCCTGACCCGCGAGCCGAACCCGCACCTGACCTTCGGGCTGGGCATTCACTACTGCCTGGGCGCCCCGCTGGCCCGGCTGGAACTGGCGCTGAGCCTGCAAGCCCTGTGCCGCACCTTCCCGAACCTGCGCCTGGTCAACGAAACGCCGGAATATACGGGGGGGTTCGTGATCCGGGGTCTGGCGCGGCTGCCGGTGAGCACGCGCTAGAGCAGGTCTCCGAATTCCGTTCTGCCGAGAACGCCACTTACATAGCTCCATTCTCTCCTGTCTCTCCTGTGAAGCTATGCCGGTCTGCTCGAACAAAAAGCGCTGCGTTCTTTTGTTCAATGCTCTAAACCTGCGCGGCTTCTCTGGACAGCAGCTTCTCGACGCCCTGCACGGCAGTCAGGTCACCGGCCTGCACCGCGCGGCGCACCTCCTGCATCCGCGGCGGCCCGGTTCGCTCCCTGAATTCGCGCCAGGCGGCCTCGCGCAGCAGTTCATCGAACCACCCGGCGGTCTGCTGGTGGCGTTTGGCGGCAATGTCCACCTGGCTGATGTACTCCTGCACTTTCTTCCACAGTTCCGGGATACCCTCGCCCGTCACGGCAGAGGCCTTGAGCGCCACCGGTCGCCATAGCGCGTCGTGCGGGGTCAGCAGGGTCAGGGCAGTCCGCAGTTCGGTCTGGGCGCGAATGGCGGCCCTGGGGGCGGTGTCGGCCTTGTTCACCACGCAGATGTCAGCCAGTTCCATGATGCCGCGCTTGATGCCCTGGAGTTCATCGCCGGCGTTGGGCAGGGTCAGCAGCACGAACAGGTCGGTCATGCCGGCCACATGCGTTTCGGACTGGCCCACGCCGACCGTTTCCACCAGGATCACGTCATACCCGGCGGCCTCGCACAGCAGGGTGGTTTCGCGGGTGCGCCGCGCCACGCCCCCCAGTGTCCCGCCTGACGGGCTGGGCCGGATAAAGGCGTTGGGGTGAACCGTCAGCTGGGGCATGCGGGTCTTGTCGCCCATGATGCTGCCGCCAGTGCGGGCGCTGCTGGGGTCGACTGCCAGCACCGCCACCCTGTGCCCGTGTTCGGCCAGCAGGACGCCCAGCGCCTCGATGAAGGTGCTTTTCCCCACGCCTGGCACGCCGGTCAGGCCCACGCGAATGGACGGCCCAGCCCGGCCCTGAAGCAGGGTCAGCAGGTGCTGGATCTGTTGCTCGTGTTCGGGGCGGGTGGACTCGGCCAGGGTTATGGCCTTGGCGAGGGCGCGGCGTTGCCCGGCCAGCAGGGCCCCGGCCAGTTCGGCAAGCGCGGTGGTCATGCCCTGATGCTAGAACATTTGATGAAAGAACGAAGTAATTTTGTCCGAGCAGCGCGAGTGAATTGAGATGAGCAGGACGAAGAATGGAGCCCTACGGAGTGCAGTTCTCTACCTGACAGAATTCGCAGACCTGCTCCAGTGCAAGACCAAAAAAACCGTCCTGCAAAGAGGACGGTCAGGCGAGCTGAGCGCGCTTCAGCGGGGGGTGCTGGTGGTGCCGGTGGTTCGGGTGGTGGTGTACGTTTCGGTGTACTTGCGGCCTGCCAAGCCGGCCAGGCCCAGCAGGCCGGCCAGGCCCAGCCAGCCCCAGTCGGTGGCGGAATCGGTGGCGCCACGGTTGTCGGCGGTGGTGGTGTCGGTCGTGGCCACGTCGTTGTTGTTGTCCTGGGCCAGGGCGGCGGGCGTCAGCAGCACGGCGGTGAGGGTCAGCAGTTTCAGGGCGTTCTTCATGCAGGCAGTTTGACCCATCCCCGGGCGGGCCATGTACCGAGCGGCCGCCGAAATGCCGGGGAAAAACACCATCAAACCTTAATGCGCTCTTGAATGTTCGGTGCCGCGCCACACGGCGCCCACGGCTTCCTCGACACTCTTCACGCCCGGATGCCCTTCCAGGCCAGGCGGTAACACCAGGCGCTGGTATCCGGCGCGGCCGGCTTCCTCGGCGCGGCGTAGCGCCATCTGGGTGCTGCGCACCTCGCCGGCCAGGCCCACCTCACCGAACACGGCCACGTTCTGCGGCAGGGCGCGGCCCACCACAGCGGAATACACCGCCAGGGCCACCGCCAGATCCAGGCCAGGGTCCGGCACCTTCAGACCACCGGCGAGGTTCACGTACACGTCCAGGCCGCCCAGCGTCAGGTCGAGGCGGCGTTCCAGCACCGCCAGCACCACGTCCACGCGCCGGGGGTCGAGGCCCACCACCACCCGGCGGGCGTTCGGATAAGGCGTCTTGGAGGCCAGGGCCTGCACCTCCAGCAGCATGGGGCGCTGACCGTCCACGGTGGCGGCCACCACGCTGCCGGGCACATCCACCGGGCGCTCGGCCAGGAACGCGGCGCTGGGGTTCTCGACGGCGATCAGGCCCTCACCGCGCATCTCGAACACGCCCAGTTCACCGGCCTGCCCGAAGCGGTTCTTCACGCTGCGCAGCAGGCGGAAGGCCCCCACCGACTCCAGAAAAATAGTGGTGTCCACGATGTGCTCCATCACCTTCGGCCCCGCCACCGTGCCGTCCTTGGTGACGTGTCCCACCAGCACCGTGGACGTGCCGGTTTCCTTGGCGGCGCGGGTCAACATGGACGTGCCGTCGCGCACCTGCGCCACGCCGCCGGGCGCGCCCTCGCCCTCGACGGTGACGGTCTGAATACTGTCCACGATGCACAGCGCAGGCCGGTGCTCCTGCATCAGCGCGGCGATGTGTTCAGCCCGCGTGTCGCGCGTGAGTTGCAGCTCAGCCGTGACGCCCAGCCGATCCGCCCGTAACCGGATCTGCTCCAGCGACTCCTCGCCCGCCACGTACAGCACCGGGCCGCCGGAGGCCGCCACTTTGTCCGCCACCTGAAGCAGCAGCGTGCTTTTCCCGATGCCCGGCTCGCCCCCCATCAGCGTCACGCCGCCCGCCACCAGCCCGCCGCCCAGCACCCGATCAAGTTCCGGCACGCCGCTGCTCGTGCGCGGCTCCTCGCGCCGCCCCACGCTGGACAGCGGCGTAAGTTTGCCACCGGAAACGCCACCGTACCCGCCCCGACCGGCAGGAGCCACGACCGAAGGTGCTTCCTCCTCGAAGGAATTCCACGCCTGACAGTTCGGGCAGCGCCCCAGCGGCTTGGCGGAACGGTAGCCGCAACTGTTGCAGACAAACTGCGTTTTCGGGGCTTTAGCCACGTGAACTGGGGCGCCCGTCGGCCCGCCAGTACGTCTCGCCGTCAGTGACGAGGTAATCGCTCTCCAGCAATTCGGTCAGCAGAATGCTGGGGTCTTCCAGCGTGCTGTGATCGGTCAGAATCTGCTCGACCTCGCCCTGTTGGTAGGACACACCCGTCTCGAACAGGCCCCTCAGGTAATGCAGCACTGCCTGCTGGTGCGCCTTGCGGCGGTCACTGGGCCAGTAGGTAATGCGTCCGTGCTCGTCCTGAAAATCGTGGATGCTTTTCGTCATGACCCGTATGTTAAAGCGTGCCTTCCAAAACGAATGGGTGAGGCAGCAGACTCAGGGTATGAACGGTCTTCCCAGTCAGGAAAGAACGGCCGGGACTTGGGAATCCAGACAAGAAAACTGAGCGAGGTCTCCCCCGCCCAGTCTGCTGCTCCCTCCGTTTACGCCAGGATTTGCCGGGCGGCAGGTTCCTCGCCTTTCTCGAACTGGATGCCTTCGTCACCCAGCACCACGCGAACTTCCTGGCCGCTGTTGCCGAGGAGTTCTACGGCCAGCGGGTCTTCGATTTCCTCGCGCACCAGGGTGCGGAGCTGGCGGCTGCTGCCCACGGCGTGTTTGGGGCTGCGGGCCTTGAGTTTGCCGACCAGCCAGCTAGCGATGGCCGGGTCGAAGGTGACGTTCAGTTCGCGGCTGGCCAGTTCCTCGCGCATCTCGCCCATCAGTTGCTGGGCCACGCGCACCAGTTCTTCCTCTCCCAGGGCCTTGAAGCGGATCACGTCGTCCAGGCGATCCAGGAATTCCGGGGTGAAGATGTGGCGCAGCGGGGCGTTGTTGTCGGGCGTGACGGGACTGAAGCCCATGGTGGGGTTCACGTTGAAGCCCGTGTTGCTGGTCATGATGATGATGGTGCGCCTGAAGTCCACGGTGCGGCCCAGGCCGTCGGTGAGGCGTCCGTCGTCGAGGACTTGCAGGAAGGTGTTGTAGATGTCCGGGTGGGCTTTCTCGATCTCGTCGAGCAGGATGACGCTGAATGGTTGTCGGCGCACCGCTTCGGTCAGGCGTCCGCCTTGCTCGAACCCGACGTAACCGGGGGGGCTGCCGATGAGTTTGCTGACGCTGTGGCCTTCCTGGAATTCGCTCATGTCCACTCGGATCAGGGCGCGTTCACTGCCGAACAGCGTTCTGGCGAGGGCTTTTGCCAGGTGTGTTTTGCCCACGCCGCTGGGGCCGACGAACAGGAAACTGGCGGCCACGCGGGTGCGTCCGCCCAGGCCCACGCGGGCGCGGCGTAGCGCACTGGAGAGCGCCTTCACCGCGTCAGGCTGGCCGTACACCTGCTCGCCCAGTTGCTCTTCCAGGTCTTGCAGTTGCGCGGCAGTTTCCTCGCTGTAGATGCCGCCCATGCTGTTGATGACGGCTTCCATGTCCTCGCGGGTGACCATCGGTTCGCCGTCGTCGGTTTCGGCCACGGGCAGGCCCACGCTCATGTTCAGGCGCACGCGGCTGGCGGCCTCGTCGATCAGGTCGATGGCCTTGTCGGGGAAGTTGCGCCCCGGCAGGCTGCGTTCGCCGATGCGCACCGCCAGTTCCAGCGCGCTGTCGGGAATCTGCACGCCGTGGTGTTCCTCGTACTTGGGTTTCAGGCCCTTGAGGATTTGCAGCGTTTCGGCGGGGCTGGGTTCCAGCACGATCACCGGCTGGAAACGGCGTTCCAGCGCGGCGTCCTTCTCGATGTAGCGGTGGTACTCGCCGGTGGTGGTCGCGCCGATCACCTGGATCTCCCCGCGCGAGAGGGCGGGCTTGAGGATGTTGGCGGCGTCCAGCGTGCCTTCCGCGCCGCCCGCGCCGACCAGGGTGTGCAGCTCGTCGATGAAGGCGATGACCTTGGCGTTGCGGAGTTCCTCGATGATCTGACGCAGGCGTTCCTCGAACTCGCCGCGGTACTTGGTGCCTGCCACCACGCCGCTCAGGTCGAGGCTGACCAGGCGCACGTTGTGCAGGTTGGGCGGGGTGCGCTGTTCGTGAATGGCCAGCGCCAGCCCCTCCACGATGGCGGTTTTGCCCACGCCGGGGTCACCGATCAGCACCGGGTTGTTCTTGGTGCGGCGGGTAAGGATCTGCGTCACGCGGCGGATTTCCTCGCTGCGCCCGATCACCGGGTCGAGTTTGCCTTCCCTGGCCCACTTGGTCAGGTCGCGTCCGTACTCGTCCAGGAAGGGAGTGGGAACGGGCTTGTTGGCCTTACCGCCGCTGCTGGTGTCGCCCTGCGCCAGGATGCGCCAGCGAATCGTGTCCACGTCCTTGGTGAGTTCCTGAAGGATGCGGAAGGCCACGCCGTCACCCTCGCGGATGATGCCCAGCAGGATGTGCTCGGTGGAAGTGACCTGGGCACCCAGGGAACGGGCCTCGCTGCTGGCCAGTTCCATCACGCGGCGGGCGCGGGGGGTGATGCTGGGGGCGTCGTTCAGGCGGCTGCCCTCGCCCCGCCCGATGATTTCCTCGACGCGGCGGCGCAGGCCGTCCAGCGAAGCGCCGAACTCCGCGAGGATTCCGGCGGCGGTGCCCCCTTCGCGCATCAGGCCCAGCAGGAGGTGCTCCGGGCCAACCATGGCATGGCCCAGGCGGTTGCCTTCCTCGCGTGCGTAGTGGAACACGAGTCGGGCGCGGTCATCGTAACGGTTGGTCATGCAGGGAAACCCCCTTTGGGGCGAAGTGCGCCGGGGCGGCGCTTGGTGGGTGTGATCGTGGTCTGTAGGGCTTGACCACCCTCAGAATAGCGTTCCGGGGGGGGCATAGCAGACCGGAAGTTACGATTTGCCCAAGCCCTCAAGGCAACCGGGGCCACCCGTCAGGCAGGATAGCGGGCCGGCCCACCCCAGTGCGGCGCCCCCACTACGGCGACCTCAGTAAGGCAATCAGGGCGGCGAACCCACCACCGCCTGCGACAGGGTTTGCAGCGCGGCTTCCAGGGTGGTGTCGCGCCCCAGGCCGGTCAGTGCCGGAATGCTCAGGGGCGCGGTGACGTCGGGGGCCAGACGCGGCGGCAGGGGGTGCTGGTCGGCGTCAAAGGCCTTCAGGACGGTCACGGCCACCAGGCCGCCGTCGGGCAGATCGTGGAACTGCACGCCGGAATTGCCGACGCCCTTGGTCTCCTCGCCCACCACCTTCACCCCGGCCTGGCGGGCGTAATGGCTGAACACCTCGGCGCATGAGGCGGTGTTCGGGCCGACCAGCACGGCCGCTGGGCCTGACCACACGGCCTCGCCGGAGGGCGAGTCGGGGCGGCTGGCCGCCTGTTCGGTGCTGGCCGGGTCGCCGCGCCCGCCTCTTAAACCGTAGTAACTGAACTGGCCCCACCTGTCCTGGCTGCGGTAGATCACCGGGCCGAACACACTGGCGGCCATGACGCACTCGCTGAGGCTGCCGCCGCCGTTAAAGCGCAGGTCGATAACCAGTTGCCGCGCCCCCTGCTGCCGGGCCTGCTGCACGGCGTTCAGGAAGCGCCGGGCGGTGCCGGCCGTCAGGAAGGACGGCAGGTCGATCAGGGCGGTGCCGTGCTGGTCGTCGGCCCACAGCAGGGTGGGTTCATCACGGGCCCGCAGGAGGGCGCTGCCCAGTTGCAGGGTGTCCTCGGGTTGCCCGGCGCGGCGGCGCGTGACGGTGATGGGCTTTGCGCGGCGTTCCAGCCGCATGAACTCGTTGGGGCCGATCTCGGCGTTCTGGCCGTCACGCTGCCCGGCGCGCTGGCCGTCCACCGTAGGCAGCAGGTCGAAGCGGCGCAGTCCGGCCTGCTCGGCAGGGCTACCCGCGATGACGGACACCACCAGCAGGCCGCCCTCGGCGCGGACGGTGCGTGCGCCGGTGCGCGGCACCGCCAGATCCTGCATCGCTTCGCGCAGGCGCTGCGCCGCTTCGGGCGAGCGGACGTTGGTGTGCGCGTCCCCGTAATGCTCGAACAGGTTCGTCAGCGCGGCGCGGCCGGTCTCGAAAGGGCAGGTGTCGGCCTGCGGGGCGCACTCGGCGTCCAGCGAGGTGGCGGCCCCGGCGATCAGGGCATTCAGGTCGGCGCTGGCCCAGCCGTAGTACTCGCGCTGCACCACGCTGGTGGCGGCCCTGAAAAGGTCGGTAGCGGGGCTGGCCTGCGCCGGTTTGGCCGCGAGCACAAGCAGAAGGGACAGTGAAAGACGCTTCACCCCTGAAGTGTAGGCGGTGAAGCGCATGGGAAAAGGGATGCAGGGTTGGTGACGCTGGAACTTCAGCGGCATGAGATGAAAGGAGTTCTCGGCGTCCCTGTCGGTCACCCGATCTCTCCCCTTCCCAGTTCGACGAGAGAGCAGGTGGTCAGGAGGGGTGGAACCTGACTTTAGAACGCTTCCCGACCGAGCAACGTCGAAAATTCATGAACTCCACAACGCTCAGGCGTGGGCGGGCTCTTGAGCGTGCAGGTGGCTTCGGGCCCAGCCGTCGATGGCCTGGATGACGGCCTGGAGTTCCTGTCCGGCGGGCGTGAGGCTGTAGACGCTGCGGGCCAGTTTGCCGTAGCTGTCCTCGCTGCGTTTCTGAATGAGGCCCTGCGTTTCCAGGTGTTCCAGGCGCTGCGTCAGGGTGGCACTGTTGCATCCGCCGATGGCGCGGGCCAGTTCGTTGAAGCCCTTTTCGCCGTCCAGCAGCGAACGGATAATGTGCAGCACCCACTTTTCCTGCAGCATGCCGATGGCCCTGTAGACCGGGCAGAAGGAAGGAGAGTGATCGTTCATGACAACATCTTACACTCTTTTGCCCTACAAATCAGGAGGTCAATTACACTGCTTGATATTTCAAAGCACTTCAATTAATATCGGGTCATGACGTTAACCGCCACCAAACCCCTGAGCATGACCGAAGCCATCGAAAATCGCCGCAGCATTCGCAAATTCGTCCAGGAACCCATGAACCAGGACGACCTGCAAGACATCCTGCGCCTCGCCTCGCTGGCGCCCACCGCCAACAATGTGCAGCCCACCCGCTTCGCCGTGATTCAGAACAAGGAGCTTCAGGCCAGGCTTCAGGAAGCCGCCTACAACCAGGGCCAGGTCACCAGCGCCCCCGCCGTGATCGTCGTTTACAGCGACATGGAAGACTTTCTGCAAAGCGCCGAGGAGACCGTTCACCCCAACATGGGCGAAGAACAGATCAAAACCCGCGCCGCCGGCCTGCGCAGCAACTTCGAGGGCCAGGACGTCGCCCAGCGCGGCCAGTGGGGCCTGACCCAGGCCAACATCGCCTTCGGCTTCCTGATGCTCGCCGCACGCGGCAAAGGCTACGACAGCGTGCCCATGCTGGGCTTCGACCCCGAGAAAGTGAAGGAACTCCTGGGCCTGCCCCAGCACGTGCAATTTGCCGGCATGCTGCCCATCGGTCACCGTGCCGAGGAAGGCTTCCCGCACCACCGCCACAACGTCGAGCGCATCAGCACGTTCTACTGAACCGATACCTCCGTGTGCGCGCGCCACTGAAGAACTGCCCAGCCAACGTGCCGGGCGGTTTTTTTAGCGGTAGCTGGGCGGTACAGTGGTCTATGACCGATGCCGCCTACTTCAGACAGCGTCGCCAGCAGGCCTTTGCACAGGCGCAGGTTGGACAGACGTACACTTACCGCCGCACCTTCACGGACGGCGACGTGTCGGTGTTCTGCGGCGTGACCGGGGATTTCAACCCGTTTCACCAGGACGACGAGTTCTCGCGTGAAGCCCCCTTCGGGCGGCGCATCGTGCCGGGCCTGCTGACGGGCAGCATGCTGACGCACATCGGCGGCATGCAGGGGTTTCTGGCGGCCGACATGCACTTCGAGTTCCGGCGGCCCGTGTTTATAGACGACACCGTGACGTGTGTGGTCGAGGTGCTGGAGAAGGACGAAAGCCGTAAACGCCTGCTGTGCGCGGCCTGCATGACCAACCAGGGCGGCGAAGTGGTCGTCCAGGCGACGTTCACGGGTTTTCCCACGTTCCCGCGCCTGCAGCCCGACGCGCCCGCAGGTCAGGCGTGAGCCGTAACCGGATTTCCTTTTTCGAGCGCCCTTACCCCGACGCGAACAGCGTCCTGATGTACGGAAAACGCCCCACCCTGGTGGACGCGGGCTTTGGCAGTGGCGTGCATGAGCTGGAAAGCTGGTTGACCGCTCAGGGCGTCTGTGCGGCCCGGCTGGCCCTGATCGTGAACACGCACCACCACACCGATCACGTGGGCGGAAACCACCACCTGCAAACCCACCACGGTACGCCCATTGCCGCGCACCCCTGGGAAGGCCGGGCCGTGAACCGCCGCGACCCGGAAGCGTGCCTGGGCCGCTGGCTCACGCAACCCGTGCAGGCGTACCACGTCACCCAGTTCCTGCGGGACGGGGACACCCTTAACGCTGGCGACTCGACCTGGCACGCTTTGCACACGCCCGGTCACTCGCTGGGGCACATCGTTTTGCACCGTGAGGGGGGCGGGATCACCGGGGACGCCCTCATGACCGGGGACATCGGGCGGCTCAACTTTCACCGGGATGGCCTGAACTCCGCCGAGCGAGCCCTGGAATCCCTGGACAGGCTGGCGGCACTGAACCTTGAAGTGGCTTACCCCGGTCACGGCCCCGTGATTACGGACGTTCCCAGCGCCATCAACGACGCCCGCACCCGCACGGAGAAAATGCTTGGGAACCCCATGAAGGCCGCCTGGCACGGCACCAAGCGTATTTTTGCTTTCGCCCTTATGAGCGAAGATCCCATGACCGAGCAGGACTTACACGCCTACCAGACCAGAAACCCCTGGATCACGGACTACGCCAGGGATGTCTTCCACGTCACGCCCACCAAATTCTTCACGCAACTGCTCGGGGAAATGACCCGTTCCGGCGCGGCCCGCTGGGAAGGCGACCATCTCATCATCACCAGGCCTTACCGACAGGCCACCCCCGGCTGGGCCAGCACACCTACCAACGTGAGTGACTGGCCCCCCGCCTCGGCAGAATGGACTTGAGCCAGCCGCTCTGTGTCGACGCTCTGGGCCGCTGCTCTAGGCCCGCGCCTCCTTTAACACGTGCATCCTTTAAACTGTCAGGGTTGCCGCCCTAAGGCGGAGTAAAGGAGTGAAACCATGGGTCTCGGAATTGGAATTGTGGGTCTACCCAACGTCGGAAAAAGCACGCTGTTCAACGCCATCACTCGCGCCGGGGCGCTGGCCGCGAATTACCCCTTCGCCACCATCGAGCCGAACGTGGGCCGCGTGACTGTGCCTGACGAGCGCCTCAGCGGGCTCAGCAAGGTGTTCACGAAGGGTGAGCGCGTGCCCCCGATTATTCCCACGTTCGTGGAGTTCGTGGACATCGCGGGCCTGGTGAAGGGGGCCAGCAAGGGCGAAGGCCTGGGCAACCAGTTCCTGGCGAACATCCGCGAGGTGGACGCCATCGCACACGTGGTGCGCTGCTTCGAGGACGGCAACGTGGTTCACGTGGCCGGCAAAGTCGATCCGCTGGACGACATCGAGACCATCAACACCGAACTGATCCTAGCCGACATGGCCGGCCTGGAAAAACGCGTGCAGAACCTCCAGAAGAAAGCCAAGAGCAATGACAAGGAAGCCAGGGAGCAGGCTGAACTGGCCGAACAGATTCTGAAAGTCCTGGGCGAAGGCCAGCCCGCGCGCGCCGGCACGTACGACGGCAAGATTCCCAAGGATTTCGGGCTGATCACCATCAAACCCATCATCTATGTCGCCAACGTCGGTGAGGGCGACCTGCAGGAGGACAACGAGCACGTGAAAGCCGTGCGCGAGTATGCCGCCAGGGAAGGCGCCCCCGTCGTGAAGATCAGCGCCCAGATCGAGGGGGAACTGGCCGAAATGCCTGAGGACGAAGCCCGCGAGTTCCTGCACGACCTGGGCGTTCAGGAAAGCGGTCTGGATCAACTGGTGAAAGTCGGCTACGAGACGCTGGGCCTGATCACCTTCATCACCTCGGGTGAAAAGGAAGTCCGTGCCTGGACGATCCGGAAAGGTGAGACGGCTCCCGAGGCCGCCGGGGAAATTCACAGCGACCTGCAACGCGGTTTCATTCGTGCCGAAGTGATCGAGTGGGACAAGATGGTCGAGGCAGGGGGCTGGGCCGCCGCCAAAAGCAAAGGCTGGGTACGCACCGAGGGCAAGGACTACGTCATGAAGGACGGCGACATCATGAACGTCCTGCACAACATGTAAAAATCTTCGGGAAATCGAGGCATAGCCGGGCTTTTCCAATCTGGAAGGCCCGGTTTTGCTGCTGGCCCTGCAAGACCTCTGAGGGCTGTCACGACCAACAACACAAAAGCCCCGCACTAGGCGGGGCTATTTCTGGTGGGTCGCCCGGGACTCGAACCCGGAACCCGCTGATTAAAAGTCAGCTGCTCTACCAATTGAGCTAACAACCCTGATTTGTTCGTGCTGCACGTTACCGACTGTTTGCCGTTTCGGCAGCGAGGAAGAAGATAGCATTGAAATTCGTAAGAATCAAGCGTCACCCCAACCTGAGGCAGGAACCGCGCAACTGGGGAAAAGTAAGCCGGACTCTCCCGTCTAAATGGGAGGCGGCCCGGCTGGCTGAACGCCCACCTCGCATTTCTGCTTGTGCCCTTCTGTCACGGTTGTTACTTTGAGGTGATTGCATGGGGAGGGGAAAGATGACGCGTCGAGTCAAAATAGGTCTGGCGGCACTGCTGGGGCTGCTCGTCCTTTCGGGGTGCGGGCGTGAAGAAGGGCCGCCTAACTGGCTCAAGGAGCAGGAATTACCGCAGCCACAAGCGGCGGGCAACGACCCCGTGATTTTCGTTCACGGCTGGCATGCAGACGCCACGACCTGGGACGCCATGCTTCAGCATTTTCGTCAGGCAGGATTTCCGGACGCGCAGCTTTTCAACTGGGCGTATGACGTTTCGCAGTCGAATGCCCGGACAGCCGAGCAACTCCGTGAACTGGTCGACCGGGTGCTGCGCCAGACCGGGGCGCAGCGGGTCGACCTCGTGACGCACTCCATGGGCGGCCTCTCCAGCCGGTACTACCTGAAATTCCTGGGCGGGACGGCGAAGGTGGACGCCTGGGTGTCCATAGCCGGGCCGAACCACGGGACATTCATGTCGAATTACTGCGCGTCGGTGGCCTGCGGGGAGATGCGCCTGAATTCCGCGTTCCTGTCAAACCTGAACGCCGGTGATGAGACGCCGGGCAACGTACGTTACGGCACCTGGCGTTCACCGTGTGACGAGGCGATCAACCCGGACAGCAGTGTCCCGCTGACCGGCGCGATGAACGTGCAGACGTCCTGCCTGTCACACAGCGGCCTCCACGACGACGGTCGCGTGTTCGCGCAGGTGCTCGCATTCATCACGAAGTAAGCCCCCGACTTTCCCAGGCATGTCTGTCTTTATAACTTGTTGAAGGTGCCCTGGCTCGCCTGGACACCTTCAACCTCACTGATCATTGCCTCTGGCTGTTACCGTTGGCACCCCGCCCAGATCTCGTCGGCGAGCGGCCCGACCTCCTGCCCACGCCGCAGGGCATCGACGAAGGCGCTGGCGACGACCACGCCGTCAGCGACCTGCGCGACGCTGTGGGCGGTGGCGGCGTCCTTCACGCCGAAACCCACCGCCACCGGCACCCGGCTGTACTGTTTCGCCTGGGCCAGCATAGCGGGCACCTCACCCAGCGCACTGCCCTCGCGGGCACCGGTCACGCCAACGACACTGACGGCGTAGACGAACCCCGTACAGGCTTCGGCGACCAGCTTCACACGCTCCGGGGTGCTGGTCGGCGCGATCAGGAAAGTGACGGCCAGGCCGTACTCGGCGGCCAGGTCAGCGATTTCGAGATCCTGATCCGGGGGCAGGTCGGGCAGAATCAGGCCGTCCACCCCGGCGTCGGCGGCCAGGCGCATGAATTCACGCGGGCCGACCGCGTAGATCGGGTTGACATAGGTCATCAGGGCGATGGGCGTGTCGTGGCGCTGCCGCAGTTCTTTGACGAGCTGAAGGCTGCGGCGGGTGCTGGTGCCGCCCGCCAGGGCCTGCTCGCTGGCCTGCTGCATGGTGGGGCCGTCTCCCAGGGGGTCACTGTAGGGGATGCACACCTCCATCAGGTCGGCGTGTGTCAGCAGGTCGTCGGCCACCTGGGGGAAAGTGGCCGCACTGGGATACCCGGCGGTCATGCAGGGCATGAAGGCGGCCCGCCCGGCGGCCTCGGCACGCTCGAACGCGGCGCGAATGCGCTGCACCCCCCGGTTGGTCGTGCTGCTGGGGGCCGTGGTACCAGGGGCGGTGTTGCTGGGGGCGGTGTCGCTGGGGGTTGAAGTGGCACTCATGCGAAGACCTCCTCGCGTCTGGCCGGGCCAGGGGTGAACTCCTGCGCCCCACCCTGCCTTTCCAGTTCCAGCAGGCGCATGACCTCGGCCACGTCCTTGTCGCCGCGCCCGGAGAGGTTCACGACGATCACCTGATCGTGGCGCATGCTGCGGGCCAGCTCGACCGCGTGGTACACCGCGTGGGCCGACTCGATGGCCGGAATCAGGCCCTCCAGGCGCGTCAGCAGCTGGAAGGCTTCGAGGGCCTGCGCGTCGGTGACGGGCACGTACTCGGCCAGGCCTGAATCGGCGTAATAGCAGTGCTCCGGGCCGATGCCGGGGTAGTCGAGGCCCGCGCTGATGGAGTGCGGCGGCACGATCTGGCCCTCATCGTCGTTCATCAGGTACATCAGCGAGCCGTGCAGCACGCCCACCCGGCCCCCCGCGATGGCGGCGGCATGCAGTCCGGTCTCCACGCCCTTGCCGGCGGCCTCGACACCGATCAGGCGCGGGCGCTGCTCCTGCGGCAGGTAAGCGAACGGCGCGAAAATACCAATGGCGTTGCTGCCGCCCCCCACGCAGGCAACCACAGCGTCGGGCAGGGCGCGTCCTTCGTGCTCCAGCATTTGCGCCTGGGTTTCCACGCCGATGACGCTCTGGAAATCCCGCACCATCGCCGGGTAGGGGTGCGGCCCCACCACGCTGCCCAGGATGTAGAAGGTGTCGCGGACGTTCGTCACCCAGTCACGGATGGCCTCGTTGGTGGCGTCCTTCAGGGTGCCGGTGCCGCTGGTCACGGGGCGCACCTGCGCGCCCAGCAGTTGCATGCGGAACACGTTCAGGGCCTGGCGGCGCATATCTTCCTCGCCCATGTACACCACGCACTCCAGGCCCAGCAGCGCGGCAGCGGTGGCAGTGGCCACGCCGTGCTGGCCGGCTCCCGTTTCCGCGATGACTTTCTTTTTGCCCATGCGCCGCGCCAGCAGGGCCTGCGCCAGGCAGTTGTTGATCTTGTGCGCCCCGGTGAAATTCTGATCCTCGCGCTTCAGGTAGATTTTGGCGCCGCCCGCGTGCTGCGTCAGGCGCTCGGCCAGGTAGAGGGTGCTGGGGCGGCCCACAAATTCCTTGAACAGGCGCTCCAGTTCGGTCAGGAAGGTGGGATCGTTCTTCGCGGCGCGGTAAGCGGTTTCAAGTTCGTCCAGTGCCGGAATCAGTGTTTCGGGCACATAACGGCCACCGTAGCGCCCGTAGCGGCCTCGCCCGTCGGGCAACGGGAACTCTGGAATAGAAAAGGTCATGATGTCCCTAGCCTAGAAGCCTGACCCGCCGAACAGCACGGGAGTCTTAGACAAGCGGTCTAATCCTACCGAATGGTAAAGCCTGAGCGCAAACTGGGTTTTTCACCGTCTGGGCAACATAAAATGCCACACTGCCCATTATGGCTGTCCCTGATTACCAGACTTTCATGCGTCCCCTGCTGGCCCTGCTGTCGGACGGGCAGACCCGAACCATGCGCGAGGTGCACGCGGCGCTGGCCGAACAGTTCCACCTGACCGAAGCCGACCTGGCCGAGATGCTGCCCAGCGGACGGCAATCCACGTTCATGAACCGCGTCGGCTGGGCGAAAACGTATCTGGTCAAGGCGGGGACGCTGAGCAGCCCGCAGCGGGCCAGCGTGGCCATTACGCCGCGTGGCCTGGCCCTGCTTCAGCGCTTCCCTGAGCGTGTGACCGCCAAAGACCTGATGCAATTCGACGAATTCATGGCGTTTCAGCAGGCCAAAACGGGCAGCGTACGAACTGACGCCGACACTGCCCGCCCACACAGCAGTGAAGCCAGCCCCGAAAGCCTGTCGCCCGAAGAACAGTTTTCCTCGCTCTACGCGGAACTCAACGCTTCCCTGGCCGCCGAGCTGCTGGCCCAGGCGCAGGGGCTGACCCCGGCACAGTTCGAGCGGCTGGTGGTGGAAGTGCTGGTGGCGATGGGCTACGGCGGGAGTGTGCGCGACGCCGGGCAGGCCCTGGGGCGCAGCGGCGACAACGGCGTGGACGGACTGATCAAACAGGATCCTTTGGGCCTGGATCGCATTTATCTTCAGGCGAAACGCTGGCGGGACACGGTACATAGTCCGGAAATTCGGACATTTTCCGGCAGTCTGACCTACCACAAAGCCAGCAAAGGCGTGTTCATCACCACGTCGACTTTCAGTGAGGGGGCCAGGAAAACAGCGGCCCAGATCGGCAACATCATCCTGATCGACGGAGAAACCCTGGCCCGCCTCATGATCGATTACGGCGTGGGCGTGAGCACCCGCGAGACGTACAGGATTCGCCGCGTGGACAGCGAGTATTTCGAGGAACTCTGACGGGTAGGGCCCCCGGCTGGCCTGACCCTGCGCCCCTATACTGCGGGGCATGCCGCACCACCGGGCCGACGCCCGCGCCAGGGCCGCCGCGAACAGTATTGCGGCGGCGCTGTGCGACTGGTGGTGTGCCAACCTGGGCCAGCCACGCTGAACCGGAAAGAACCTGGTTTTCACTTTCCGACTTCTTTCCCTGAGGTGACTGATGACTTCGCAACTTCCCACCGATTTACAGCAACTGGACGCGCAGGACACGCTGAGACACAAACGCGACGAATTTAGCGTGCCGGAGGACATCGTTTACCTGGACGGCAACAGCCTGGGGTGCCTGCCGAAAGCCGTGCCGGCCCGACTGGCGCAGGTGGCACAGCAGGAGTGGGGCGAGCACCTGATCCGCTCTTGGACGCGCAACGCAGAGGCAGCGCAGGACTGGATGGGGCTGCCGGACCGGGTCGCCGCAAAACTGGCCGGCCTGATCGGCGCGAACGCGAACGAGGTGGCAGTGGGGGACAGCACCAGCGTGAACACCTTCAAGGCGCTGGCGGCGGCCATGAGCATGGCCGGCGAGCGGCGCGTGCTGCTGACCGACACCGAGAACTTCCCCACGGACCTGTACATGGCGCAGGGCCTCAACAAACTGCTGGGCGACACCTGGGAACTGCGCTCCTGCCGGAACACCGAGATCATGGAGCACCTGACCCCGGACGTGGGCGCGCTGCTGTTCACGGAAGTGGATTACCGCACCGGGCGCAAACTGGACATGAAGGGGTTGACCGCCAGGGCGCGTGAACTGGGCATTCTGACCGTCTGGGACCTGGCCCACTCGGCGGGCGCGTTCCCGGTCGACCTGAACGGCTGCGGCGCGGATTTCGCGGTGGGGTGCGGGTACAAGTACCTGAACGGCGGGCCTGGCGCGCCGGCGTTCCTGTTCGTGGCCGAGCGGCACCACGGGTCCGCGCCGGTCTTTCTGAGCGGCTGGATGGGCCACGCCGACCCCTTCGAGATGGCCCGCGCCTACGCGCCGGCGGCGGGGGCGCGTAGGTACGTGGTGGGCACCCCGCAGGTGCTGAGTTTAAGTGCGCTGGATGAAGCCCTGAATGTCTTTTCCGACGTGGACATGCACGCCCTGCGCCGCAAATCCCTGTCGCTGACGGACACTTTTATTCGCCTGATGGAACCGCTGACGGGGCAGTACCCCCTCACCCTGGTCACGCCGCTGAACCACGAGGAACGCGGCAGCCAGGTCAGTTACCGCCACCCGGACGCCCAGCAGGTCATGAAAAAGCTGATCGAGCGCGGCATCGTCGGGGATTTCCGCACGCCGGACATCCTGCGCTTCGGGTTCACACCGCTGTACCACCGCCACGCAGATGTGGAGCGGGCTGTCCTGGGCATCCGCGCAGTGCTGGAGGGCCAGCCATGAACGACAAGCCGGCCATGAACGACAAGAATTCCGCCGAGCAGGCCTACAGCGACTTTACACGCAGCCTTTCTTACGGGGATTACCTGCACCTGGATGGGATTCATGCCGCCCACCAGCCCATTACCCAGGCGCACGACGAGCACCTGTTCATCGCCGTTCACCACGTCTCCGAGGTGTGGCTGGAGCTGATCGTGCGCGAAATTCAGGCCGCCATGAAGCTGCTGGAACAGGGCATTACCGACGCCCCGCTGAAGATGCTGACCCGCGTGGTGCGGGCGCAGGAGCAGATGACGAACGCCTGGGAAGTCCTGAAAACCATGACGCCCAGCGATTACCTGGAATTTCGCAGCGCCTTTGGGCAGGCGTCGGGCTTCCAGTCACAGAACTACCGCATGGTCGAGTTCCTGCTGGGCAACCGCAACCCCGTGATGCTGCGCCCACACGCGCACCGCCCGGATCTGCATGATCCCCTGAAAGCCGCCCTGGAAGGCCCCAGCGTGTACGACCTGGCCCTGCGCCTGGTGGCCGCGCGTGGCCTGAACGTCCCCGACGAGGTGCTGCAGCGCAACTACGCCGAGAAGTACACCCTGAACGAGGCCGTGGTGGACGCCTGGATCGCCGTGTACCGCGACACCGACACCTACTGGGACCTGTACGAACTGGCCGAAAAACTGATGGACGTGGAAGACAACTTCCGCCGCTGGCGCTTCAACCACGTCACCACCGTGGAGCGCACCATCGGCTTCAAACGCGGTTCGGGCGGCACCAGTGGTGTGGGCTACCTCAAGCAGGCGCTGAACATCGTGCTGTTCCCCGAGTTGTGGGAGGTACGCACGCGGCTGTAAAGCATTTGACAGCAAAGACCAAGAAACATGGTCTTTTCTGTCCGAGCAGACTGGTACAGCTCGCAGAGAGCGAGTGAATTCGGACGAGCAGGACGAACTGGCACAGCCCTGAAGGAGAGAATGGAGTGCTTTGGGATGCCCCTCCACAGCGCGCTCCATTCTTCGTCCTGCTTTAAAGCTCAGGCTTTGCTGGTTTCCGGCACCAGGCGCAGGTGCAGCCAGTAGGTCTGCGGGCCGGCCCTGTCCGCGTAGCGGGCGAACACCTCGTCGAGTTCGGTCCGCATGGCGCAGGCGTCGGCGTAGGACAGTTTCAGGGTGGCCCAGCGGTTGGCCAGCACCGGCAGATTCTCACCGCTGCCGTCCCACACCTGCCCCGGCGCACTGACCAGAAATGCCCCGTAACGGCGCGGTTCTAAAAAGACCTCGCTGCCTTGCAGGCCCACCACGTCCCTCAGGGCATGGGCCACGTGGGCATGAAGCTGCTGTTCCAGCGGCCGGCTGATGATCCCGGCGACGTCTTCCAGCGGCAGCACCTGGGCGGGAATGAAGAAACTGGGGGCGCTCAGGGCGTAGCGCCGGATGGGTCGCCCGGCCCGTTTGTGCTCGGAGTGGACGCGCAGGACACCCATTTTTTCCCATTTGCGAATGCAGCGCAGGGCGCGGTATACGGGCTGCTGCGTCTGCGCCGCCAGTTCGGCGGGACTGAGTGGCCCCTGCCGGAAAGCGGAAAGTTCATTACTGACGACCGCATCGATCAGGGCGCGGGCGGTGGCCTCCGACTGAACGACTCCGTCCGGCAGGCTACTTGCAGGCTGCGCTGGCATGGCCAGTAGAATAGCTGGAGACTGCTGACATGACCACGCCCCCTCCCCCACCCGCCGCACAAATCACCTTGCAGAACACCCAGCCCCTAACCTTCAAAACGGCGGACGGCGCGGTGCTGAGCGGCGAACTGAGTTTGCCGGTCGGCGCGAAACCCGGCCAGCGCTTCCCCACTGTTATCCTGCTGCACGGCAGCGGCCCCAACGACCTGAACGAAACCCTGCCCGCGCAGGTGGCGGGCGTGCCGGGCGGCAGCGCGGTGTTTCTGCAACTCGCGCAGCAACTGAACAGCCAGGGCTTCGCGGTGGTGCGTTTCAACAAGCGCGGCGTGCTGGGCGTGGGGCCACAGGTACTGCCGGCGGCGCAGCGCATGGGCGCGGCCTTTACGGTCAGCGGTTACCTGAAGGACGCGCTCACGGTGCTGAACCACACCCGCACCCTCAGCGCCGTGAACCCCGCGCAGGTCTACCTGCTGGGCCACTCGGAAGGCACCATGCTGGCCGCCAGCCTTGCCCGCCAGCACCCCCAGCTGGTGCGCGGCCTGGTGCTGATCGGTACGGTCGGCCATTCCTTCCGTGACACCCTGCATTTTCAGCTGGTGGATCGCCCCCTGGCGCAACTGCACCAGCTGTTCGACACCGATAGGGACGGTTTCCTGACCATTCCCGAGCTGCTGGACACCTTCAAAAAATTGGGCATTCCGCCGGCCAGTCAGGCGGACGGTCTGGGCCTGGTGCCCAAAGGAGACTCGTGGGTGTTCGCGCCCAGCCTCAACCCGGACGCGCAGGGCCGCGTGAACATTGACCGTGACCTGAAAGCGCACCTGGAAGCGCTGTTTGCTCCGTTCCCCAACCTGCCCGGCCTGCCCGCGCAGGAGGTACTGTACCTCTCGGACGCCGAGAAATTCGGCTCCGTCACCACCTTGCTGCCCGGCTACCAGGGCCCGGTGCTGATGCTGCACGGCGAACTGGACGCCCAGACTGTTCTGGACGGCGCCCGGAAAGCCTTACAGGCCGTGCAGGCCAGCGGCAACACCCAGGCGAAACTGATCGTCTACCCCGGCCTGGGCCACTCGCTGGCCCCCATGAAGGGCGGCATCCCCACGCTGGGGCCGATGGAGGCCCGGCCGCTGAACGACCTGACCGACTGGCTAAAGCAACTCAGCGCCAAGTGAAGCCCGCCATACCGGAATCAGCTCCGGCGCACTGACTTCCTGCGGCACGGGCCAGCCGAGGGACTGCGCGAGCTGGGCCAGAACCTGCCGGGGGTTCTCGCCCCGTTCGCGTAAATCCTTGACGGGCGGTGCGCCGCCGCGTTTGGCGAGGCGTTCGCCGTGGTAATCGGTCAGCAGCGGAACGTGAAAGTAGCGCGCGGTCGGGTAACCCAGCGCCTGTTGCAGCGCCATTTGCCGGGGCGTGGCCGGCCACAGGTCGACCCCGCGCACGATGTCGGTCACGCCCATCAAGGCGTCGTCCACCACCACCGCCAGGTGATAGGCGTAAGCGCCGTCGTTGCGGCGAAGAACGAAGTCCCCCACGTCAGCGGCGAGGTGCTGGCACAGCGTCTCCCCTGTCCAGCTGTCATGGGCGCACACCTGCTCGTCAGGCACCCGCCAGCGGATCGCGGCGGGACGCGCCGGGTTGACCGGTTCTGTGCGGCCTGGTGCCGTGCCGCCTAATTTGGGACGACCTGAGCCGGGACGACACGTGCCGGGGTAAACGGGTTCCGCGCCGTGCGGGGCGCCGGCGCTGTCCTGAATGGCGGCCAGCACTTCCCGGCGCGTGCAGGTGCAGGGGTAGGTGTCCAGTCGCGCCAGCGCCTGCGCGTACAAGTCCAGTCGCTGCGACTGAATGAACTCCGTGTCCCAGTCGAGGCCCAGCCATTCCAGGTCGCGCCGCGTGCAGTCGAAGGCCCATTCCCGCACGCGCCCCACGTCCAGATCCTCGAAGCGCAGGAGATGGGCTCCACCAAGTGAACGGGAGTGCAGCCACGCCAGCAAAGCCGTCCGTGCATTCCCCAGGTGCATCGCCCCGGTCGGACTCGGGGCGAAACGGCCCACACGGAAGGGTGAGGGAATCACTTCCAACGTACCTGCCCCCTGCTCATCTGATAGGCCGTCAAGAAAACCCCAAACAGCATTCCCAGCATCATGGCAAAAACAAGGAGGGTGTTCCACGGAAACCAGCGTCCGACAAAGGACTGTGCAGGATTTTCCGGCTGATAGTACACCTTCACAGTGGCCCCTGTCTCGTGAGGAACCTTACTGAACGCCCAACAATCCTGCCCTTCCACGCCCATTTCAGTGCCTTCATAGGGTTGTGCATTCACCACGTACCGGTAACGGTAATGGCAGGTGTCATGTTTTTGGCCGTCAATTCGTTCAGACTGCACCACCACTCCCTGAACAGTTGGGTAAGTGGCCGAGTGGTAGTACTGGCTGACACTTTCTTTCAGGCCCGTGCCCGAAAGCCACAGGAACAGCAGCAGAAACCAGCCACCGAAGAAAAAGCCGAGGCACCCGGTGCTTAGCCCCGTGACACAACCGGGAGAGAAGGACGGCACTTTCACTAGCGACTCTTCAAGTCCGTCCAGATGCGGTCGTACAGGCGCGGCGGGTTGCCTCTGGGGAGTTCGTTGATGAATTCGATGCGTCCGCTGGCGAATTCCCCGGCGGGGGGGTTGAAGGCAGGTTGATCCTTGAGGAACGGGTCGAGCAGCGGCTGGGCCCTGGCGTTCGGATTGCCGTAATACGTGTAGTTGCTGATGGCTGCGCTCACGCCGGGTTGCAGCACGTAATCCATGAACTTGCGGGCCAGCGCGGGGTTGGGGCTGCCGCGCAGGATGACGAGGGTATCGGTGCTGATGGTGGTGCCCTCCCGGGGAATGAAGACGTGCAACTTATCGTTCTCGGCGGCGCCCTGCAGCAGGTCACCGACGTAGATCTGTCCCAGGTCGATGCTGCCCGCCAGCAGTTTGTTCCGAATTTCCGGGCCGCCCGCGAAGGACTCGAACCCCCTTTTCTGCACGGTTTTGCGCAGCAGGTCGCGGGCAGCGCGCAGTTCCTCGGGTTTCGTGGCGTTCACGGAGTAGCCCAGATACTTGAGGGCCGCGCCGATCACCTCGCGGGGATCGTCCAGCAGGGCGAAACGGATGCTGTCCTGCGGGCCGAAAATCAGGTTCCAGCTCATCCTGGGCGGTGTGAAACGGGCAGAGTTGTACGCCAGGCCGGTCGCGGCGAACTGGTAAGGAATGGAGTACTCGTTGCCCCGGTCAAAATTTGGGCTCACGAAACCGGGCAGCAGGTTCCTGAAGTTGCTCAACTGCTCCTTTTGCAGGGGCTGAAGCAACTTGGCCCGTACCATCGTCTGCACCACGTAATTGCTGGGGTTCGCCAGGTCGTAACTGGCCCCACCGCCCTGCAACTTGGCGATCATGGCCTCGTTACTCTCGTAAGTGTCGATAACGACGTTCACGCCGTTCGCGGTCTCGAAATCCTTGACGATTTCCGGGTCGATGTAATCGGACCACATGAAAATCCGCAGCGTCTTCCCGTCGTCCTTCAGCGTGGGTTTCGGCGTGGTGGTGCCGTTTCCCTCGGTGGCCGTGTCCTTCTTCTCCACCCGGTGACACGCGGTCAGCAGCAGCAAGGCCAGCAGCAGGGCGCGTTTCATGCTCTTTCCTTCCGGGGCCGCAGCAGGACATTCGCCACCAGAATGGCCAGCACGGTGAACAGAATCAGCAGCGTGCTCAGGGCGTTGATGTCGGGCGTCACGCCTTTCTTCACGGCGGTGTAAATGAGAACGGGCAGCGTTTTGAACCCGGAGCCGCTGGTGAAGTACGTGACCACGAAGTCGTCCAGGCTGAGCGTGAAGGCCAGCAGGGCGCCGCCCAGCACGCCCGGCAACGCCAGCGGCAGAATGACCTGACGGAACGACTGGATGGGGCTGGCCCCCAGGTCGGCGGCGGCTTCCTCCAGTTCCCGCCCGTACCCCGCAAGGCGCGAACGCACCGTCAGCGCCACGTAACTGATCTGGAAGGTCACGTGGGCGAACATGACGGTCCAGAATCCGTTCTCGTAGGTCCAGCCGCTGCGCTCCAGCAGCCCGCGCACGATGGCGTAGAACATCAGGAACATCACGCCCATCACCACATCCGGAATGACGATCGGCATCACCAGCAGAAACGTCAGCGGCGTGCGCCACCGGAAATCGTAGCGCCACAACCCGAACCCGATCAGCGTCCCCAGCACCGTGCTGACCGCCGTACTCGTGACCGCCACCAGCAAGGTGTTCAGCACCGCCTCGCGCACGTCCTCCCGCGCAAACAGCACCCCGTACCATTTCGTGGTGAATCCCGCCCAGGTCGCCCCGAACTTGCTGTCGTTGAACGAGAAGACGACTAAGACCAGAATAGGCAGGTACAGAAAAGCGTACGTGAGCCACGCCCAGGCGGTCAGGGCCGGATGGGTGCGACTTTTCATAGCAGTTCCTCCAGGCCTTTCTGTCCGGCGGTGCGGGCGTAAAGCCACAGGCCGAGCAGCACGACGCCCATCAGCAGGAAGCTCAGCGCACTGCCGTAGGGCCAGTCGCCAGCCTGGCCGAACTGGTTCTGGACGAGGTTGCCGATCAGGGCCGTTTTAGCGCCGCCGAGGATGTCCGACACGACGAACATGCCGAGCGCGGGAATAAAGGTCAGCAGAATGCCGGCGACCAGCCCCGGCAGGGTCTGCGGGAACACGCCGCTCATAAAAGCGCGCGTGGGCGGTGCCCCGAGGTCTTGCGCCGCTTCGAGGAGCCGCCAGTCGACTTTCTCGACGCTGGCATATACGGGCAGCACGAAGAACGGCAGGAAGGCGTACACCATGCCGAGAAACGTGGCGGTCATGCTGGGCACCAGGCCAAACGGGCGCAGGATGAGAATCCAGGCGTAAACGCGAATCAGGAAATTTGTCCAGAATGGAATAATCAGCAGCAGCAACAACAGGTTCTTGCGCCGGTCGTCCTGCCGCGCAATGAAGAACGCCAGCGGGTACCCCATCAGCACACAGAGCAGTGTGCTCAGGGCCGCCAGCCACAGGGAACGCCACAGCACGCGCAGGTTGTCGGGAATCCACTCCCTGAACAGCGCGTCGTACCCGAACACGCGCTGCCAGTTCTCCAGCGTCCACGGCCCCCCCACCTGCGCCAAGTCGGTTCGGGTCAGCAGCGAATACCCGAACATGATCACCGCAGGAACCACCAGGAACGCCGCCAGCCAGACTACCCCGGGGCCAAGCGTGGCGAGGAAACGGCGAACGGTCACGCCCTGGCCCCGGCTTGCGAGCTGTAGCTTACGGTCTGTCGAGCAGCGAAAGCCAATGCACGCCACACGCCTCGCGGGTCAAGCCCCTTCACCCTTCCTCCAGCACCACGAGGCTGGCAGGCGGCAGGTACAGCGCGACTTCCTCGTCATAGCCGAAGTCTTCATCGGCGCCGATATCGGTGTTGAGCTGAAAGGCAATGAGGCGCTGGCCGTTCGCCTCGAGCAGGTACTGGTTTTCCGCTCCGGTATAAACGATGTCGTCGACGCGGGCGCGGATTTCGTTGCCTTCGGTCTCCATGTCGCGCTCCATGCGCAGTTTTTCGGGGCGAATGGACAGGGTAACCGGCTGTCCGGTGGTCATGCCCTGCGTCTGGGTGGTGCGCAGTGGGCCAAATTCGGTCTGGATGATGGCTCCACCGGCCTGAATGTCCGTGACCGTGCCGGGAATCAGGTTGCTGCTGCCCAGAAAGCTGGCGACAAAGGCGCTGCGGGGCCGCTCGTACAGTTCCTCGGCGCGGCCCAGTTGCTCGATGCGCCCCCTGTTCATGACGGCGATGCGGTCACTCATGACCAGGGCTTCCTCCTGGTCGTGCGTCACGAACACGAAGGTCATGCCCAGTTGTTCCTGCAGGTTGCTGAGTTCGACTTGCAGTTGCTTGCGGAGTTTCAGGTCAAGCGCGGAAAGGGGTTCGTCGAGCAGCAGCACTTCGGGCTGGTTCACGATGGCGCGGGCCAGGGCCACACGTTGCCGCTGACCGCCCGAAAGCTGATCGGGCTTGCGGTTCCCGAGATCGCCAATCTGCACCGTTTCCATCACGCGTTCCGTGCGGGTTTTCAGTTCCTGACCGCGCACGCCCTTCTGCTTCAGGCCGAACGCCACGTTGTCGGCCACGCTCAGGTGGGGAAATAGGGCGTAACTCTGGAACACGGTGTTGACGGGCCGCTGGTGTGCGGGAACGCCGGTCATGTCCCGCCCGCCGATCACCACCGCGCCGGAGTCCGGTTGCTCGAAGCCGGCCAGAATGCGCAGCAGCGTGGTTTTTCCGCAGCCGGACGGCCCCAGCAGGCTGAAGAACTCGCCCCGGCGAATGTCCAGGTCGATGTCATGCAGCACTGGCGTGGGTTGACCGTGGGTGTCGCGGTAACTTTTGAACACGTCCACGACGCTCACGGCGGCATCGGCCGAGAGTTCACGAACGCGTTTTCCCCTGAACACGACGCCTGTTATGCGCGTGCCCCCCGGCGTGAAATGCCCGTCATGCCCGGCATTGTAACGCTGCCCGCTTCCCCTTTCGCCCGTCCCTCTTTCGGTGGACGCCAGCCCCCCTCCTGCCCCTCTAGGCTGGGTTCACGCTGGAGGTCACGTATGGAAGAAGTGCTGGTTCCGCTGGGGTTTTTCGGTATGGTGTTCGGGTTTCCGCTGCTGCGGCGCGAACTCATTCACCGCCACACCATGGAGAAACTGAGGTTGCAGCACGCCGCGCCGCCCATGCCAGAAAGGCTGTCCGGGACAGAGGGGCCGCCCCTGCCGGAGGACGCGGCGGCGCTAGCCCTGCGCCTGCCCGAACCGCACCGGCTTTATGCGCTGGCCCTGCTGTGCCGCCTTCAGGACACGCAGGGCACGAAGCTCGACGCCAGAGCCGCATTCTTGATCAAGCAGGCGCGGTTCGAGTACCTGCCCGCCACCCTGCGCAGCTACCTGAGGGTCACGCCAGCCGCACAGGCTCAGCTTCGGGCACAGGGCCATGACCCCGAGGGGCTGCTGCGCGAGCAACTGGAACTCATCAGCCGGGGGGTAGACGACGCCCTACGCCAGGATCACCACGCCGCCCAGAACGTGCTGACGCAGGGCGCTTTCCTGCGTGAAGTGTTCGAGCCGGGGCGGGAAAAAGTTCAGGTTTAAGAGGCTCTGGCGCTCCGGGCCGCCCTCCTTTCAGGAGAGGGGCCAGCTGCAGGGCTGTTACAGCCGTTCTCCGAATGACGCTTGTCCCCTCGAAGCACCGCCGCTCGGCATTGGGGCTTTTCAAGGCGGGAGCCGTCAATTCTCTTCTAACGCCTTTACGGTCACGTCCAGCAGGTAGGCGAGGTCGAGGAGTTGCGCAGCCTCGACGGTGACCCCGCCACTTCGCGCAGGCCCAGGCGGGTTTTCGTGAGGTCGGAGCCGCGCAGGTCGCCCCCGGTCAGCGCCGCGCCCAGGAAGTCCGTGCGGTGCAGTTTGCACATGCGGAACACCGCCCCCGGTAATTTGGCTTCCAGAAACGAGGCTTCGCTCAGGTCACTGTCCTGCCACCAGACGTTTTTACCGTCGAGTTTGTACCACAGGGCCAGCCCGGCCTGAACCCGCGTGAACCGCACGTGGCGGCAACGGGCTTGCGGGCTCTGGAACCCCAGCAGGCGGCAATCCGTAAAAGAAACCCGTTCTAGGCTGGCTTCCGGCCATCTGGCGCTGCTCAGGTCGCACTCTTCGAAGCTCACGTCCAGCAGGCGCAGCTGTTGCCAGGATGTGCCGATCAGGTTGACGCGCTGGAACACGCAATTCTCGGAGGAGGCTGCCCGGAGTTCACGGCCGGTCAGGTCAAGACCACTGATCAGGCGGCCCCGGATGACCGTTTCATCTTCCAGCAACTGAACATCAAGGGGCGGGAGGGGCTTCTTCGGGATTTTCGGCGCCGTGGGCGGCTTGACCGCATCACTCACCATACGATGCCACCTCGCGCTTGACCGAGTCCCAGACGCAGAATTTCCCGGTCTTGGCGCTGCCCAGGTCAAGGTAGACGACGCCTTTTCCACCCAGGTCGACCAGCGGCTCTGGCATGACGGTGTGGCCGTGAACGGAATACCGCAGGTTCGGGAAAAACTGCACCGGCAACGGCAGCAGGCGTCTGTCCGGGCGGTCTCGCAGGCAGCGTTTGTCCAGCACGTCCTGTGGGTCGCGGCCCAGGTTGGGGCGGGCGGCGTGGGCGCACAGCATGTCCCCCTCGACCACGTAAGAGTGGGCGAACAGGGCAAATTGCGTCAGGTCAGCCATGCAGGCTTTCACGTCTCCGTCATAGGCCTGGTGCAGTTCGCGGCCTTTGCTTTTAAACCAGCGTTCCTGCGCGGGGAATTTCAGTCTGGCGGTGGCGGCCCAGGCCCAGTCCTCGTGGTTGCCCCACAGCAGGGTGGCGCGGCGCTCACGGGCCAGGTTCAGGGCCGTTCGCATGACCAGCCGGGCGTCCGGGCCACGGTTGATCAGGTCACCCAGCAGAATCAGGTGGCGGCCCGGGTACTTCAGGAGCACCCAGTCCAGGAAATGCGGGCAGCCGTGCAGGTCGGGGACAACGATGGAATTCATGACGTGACCTGGCGTGCCTTAAAGGGTGAGGATGTCGTACCCCCTGGACGTGACCACCAGGGTGTGCTCGAACTGGGCGCTGGGTTTCTTGTCGGCGGTGATGACCGTCCAGCCGTCGTCGAGCAGGCGCGTGTCGGGCTGGCCGAGGTTGATCATGGGTTCGATGGTGAACACCATACCCGGCTGGAGCTTCAGGCCGGTGTAGCGCGCCCCCCAGTGATAGATGGTGGGTTCGTCGTGCAGGCGTTTGCCGATGCCGTGGCCGGTGTACTCACGCACCACGCTGAAGCCCCGACTTTCGGCGAGGGTCTGGATGGCGTGGCCGATGTCCCCGGTGCGCGAGCCGGGCCGCACGGTTTCCAGCCCCGCTTGCAGGCATTGCCGGGTGGTTTCCACCAGGGCGTCGACTTCCGGCGCGACCTGGCCGACCTTGTACGTGTAGCAGGCGTCACCGTAGTACCCGTCGAGCAACACACCGATGTCCACGCCCACGATGTCGCCTTCTTTCAGCTCGCGGTCGCTGGGAATGCCGTGGCAGATCACTTCGTTCACGCTCATGCACAGGGTGGCAGGAAAGGGATTGTTGCGCGGGCCATAGCCGACATAGGCGGGCACCGCGCCGGCTTTGCGGATGTGCTCCTCGGCCATGCGGTCAAGCTCTTTGAGCGTCACGCCGGGTTTCACGTGGGGTTCCAGCAGGCGGAAGGTTTCGGCCACCAGCCCACCGGCTCGGCGCATGATCTCGATTTCGCGGGCGGACTTCAGGGCGACGCGGCTCATAACGTCAGAGGCTAGCACTTTTGCCCTCTGAACACTGCGGCGTGGGAGGGACTTAAATGTGTCCTTTTGCTCCACCCGACAGGGTATTGATGCGGTGGGCCAGCGCCAGTTGCCAGCCGGTCACCGGAATCTGCTGCTCTGCCCGGAGCAGTGCGGTACGCATGGCCTGTTGCGGCGCACGAATGGGTTGGCCGTGCCCCAACGCCAGCCAGTTCAGTCCGTGCAGTTCAGTGAGGGTGCGGGCGCTGGCCCGGGCGGCGTCGGCGTTCCACGTTGCGAACGTCGGCATGGGGAACAGGGGATGGAGTTCCGTGGCTACGCGCAGGGAAGGCACGTTCACGAAGGCGTCCCCGGCGTACAGCGTGCCGTCGCGGGGATCCAGGTACGCCAGGTGGCCTTCGGAGTGACCGGGCGCGGCGATGACCTGCAACGAACCGAGCTGTTCCCCGCCCCGCACGGCCCTGTCCGGACGTGTTTCGACGTTCAGGCGGGTCAGGCTGGCAGCCTCGGCCTGGTGCATGAACACACGCGCTTCCGGATAGGCCCGTTTGACGCCATCGAGGCCCAGCGCGTGGTCGTCGTGGCCGTGCGTCAGGACAATTCGCGTGATCGGCTGGCCCAGCTGCGCGGCCTTCTTCAGGATGCGGGGAACGAGTGAAAGCATCCCCGTGTCGATGAGGGTCAGGCCGTCTTTTTCCGGGACGAGGTAGGTGTTGATGAGGCCAAGCAGAGCGGTACGAACGGGAGGCTGAGTCATGGGGAGGCTCCTGAGGGGTTCGATTGGGGTCGAGAACAAACTCCTGCCCTAGTAAGACGAACATCATTAGTTTTGATGGCGAACACTGTACGCAATTCCGAGAAGACCGTCAAGACGTACACTGTTCACCGTGCCGTACCCCGCCAGACTCACCCCTGAACAGATCACCCGGGCCGCAAAGGAAATCGTCGAACAGAACGGAGCCGAAGCCCTCAGCATGCGAACCCTTGCCGAAGCTCTTGGCGTTCGCGCCAGCAGTCTGTACCGCCACATCGAGGGCCGCGACACCCTGCTGCGCACCCTGGGCGACCAGGCCGCCCTGAACCTTCGCGACGAACTTCAGCAGGCCGCGCAAAGCAGCCCCCCTGCCACTGCGCTGCGCCAGGCCGCCGACGCCTACCTGACCTACGCGCGCACGCACCCGCACCTGTACGCGCTGCTCCTGGCTAAAGAAAGCGAACTGACCCCCGAACAACTCCAGGCCAGCGCCGGAAAGCAGCTCTGGAACACCCTGCTGCAACTGGTCGGCGCAGTCAGCGGCCACCCCGACGACACCGACCACGCCGTCGCCCTCTGGACATTCCTGCACGGTTTCGCCAGCCTGGAAGCGGCCGGAACTTTCGGCAAAAGCGGCCCCAGAGGCGGCCTGGACGTCGGCCTGGACGCCATTATTGGAGCCATGCAAAAAGGGCAACAGCCTTAGAACAGTTTTTCGCGCCGCGCTCGTGTGCCGGGCAAGTACCGCCACCCGCACGGCAAACTGCTTTACGAGTCCTCGGCTGGCCTGCGCGGGAAATCGGCTGTACCAGTCTGTATCTGTCCGGCCAGAAAGCCCGCCTCGATTCTGGTCAAGCTTTACAGCATGGGCAGCGGCGGCAGCACATCAAAACCGTCCGGCACAAATAAACTGCCCTCGGTCACGCCCTGATCGGTCACCTGGGCCAGACGCGCTTCCAGTTGCACGCCGCTGATCTCGCCGTTCAGGAAGGCCCGGTGCGTCTGAATTACCTCCCGCACCTGCTCCGGCGTCTCGTGAACGAACTCCAGGCGGAAGTCCCGCAGGCCCGCGCCCAGCCAGTCCTGAAGGTGCGTCCCGGCCACCTGGGGGCGGCCCTCGAACACCGTGTTGCGGCAGCCCACGTCCGCCATGACCGGATGAGAAACGCCCTTCTCGTCGCGCAGGGCCACACGGTGAGACTCGCACGGGTGACCGCAGTTGGTGTAATCCGTGCCCTCCGACAGGAAACGGCAGAACACGCAATGCTCGGTGTGAAACACGGGCAGGTGCTGGTAGGCGATGACCTCCAGCCGCTCCGGCCCCACCAGCCCGGCCAGTTCCGCGATCTGTTGCGCGTTCAGGTCGTGCGTCGGCGTGAGGCGCGTAAGGCCCATGTCCAGCAGGCCCCGCGCCGTCAGGACATTCGCGGTATTCAGCGAGAAGTCCCCGATCAGTTGCGGGCCGTTCACGCCCTGCAGCCCCTCCAGCAGACCGCCGGAGCGCACCAGAATTCCGGCCTCCAGACTCAGGAGGAATTTCTGAAGGTTCTGCTCGGTGGGTTTCAGAATGCGCGGACTGGCGACCCGCACGGGAATGCCCGCCGCTTTCACGCGTTCCACGCTGGGCTTCAGGCCGTATAACTCCAGGTAGTCCAGCGTGATGCTGTCCGGGCGCTGCTCAAGCGCGGCGTCCAGTTGCTCGGGCGTGCGAACAAGGACGTGGAGTTTTGGCTCGTGAACCATGGAATGGAGGTCGTGGGATGGTGCCACGGCGGCCAGTGAATGCTGAAGGTGCGGCGCGGCGCGGCGTTCCGGGAGTTGCCGGCGCACTTCCGTGAGCTGGTCGGCGGCCTCGCGGCGCAGGGCGTTCAGGGCAGAAACCGGCAGGAACGCCGCTCCCCGCAGATCCGCCGTCAGTTCAGCGAGGTGAAACCCGGTGCCGCCCAGTTTGCCCAGTTGCTCGGTCAGGGTCGCCTCGTCCAGGGCACGGTTTCTCGCTTCCGAGAGGGGCGTTTCGGCGCTGACGGTCACGCTTCTCCCCTGCTCGTCGGTCAGGGTCAGGGTGGGTACCTGCCCCACATGCCCCACGAAATGGGCCGACACCGGGCGCGTGTACACAGGATCGGCGGCGTCCAGCAGCGGCTTGACCCGTGCGTTCAGGGACGGGTCTTGCGTGCGCCACACCGGATCACCCACCCGAATGCGCGAGGGATCGATGGCGCCCCGTCCGAAGCGAAGTTCCACCTGACTTTCAGCCTGCCGGCTGCCGCCCGGCGCATCATTGACCTGATAAACGAAGCCGCCTTCTTCTTTGCCCTGCGGCTTGCGCCAGTTGGCGGGGTCGAACACCAGCCCGTCGCCGGGTTTCACGTTTTCGGTCAGGCTGACGAGCACGCCGCGCTCGGTCAGGCCAGTGACCGTGCCGACGCGCACGCCGCGGTGCCGGGGGGCACGGCCGCGCACGACGGTCTGGTGGTTCGTGCCGGCCATGAAGTGCGGCCCCAGCCCACGCGAGTACACCTGTTCCAGATCCTGTTCTTCCTGCCTGGTGACGCTGAGGGGTAGGTCGGCCCACGCTTCGTCCACGGCCTTGCGGTACGCGGCGGTGGTCAGGGCCACGAATTCGGCGTCCTTGTAACGCCCCTCGATTTTCAGGCAGTCCACCCCGATACGCACCAGTTCCGGCACCTGATGAAGCGCGTACAGGTCACCAGGAGACAGCAGGTAACGGGCGTCGCCCAGGTCGCGGTATTCGCCGTCCACGATCATCTCGTAGGGGAGGCGGCAGGCCTGGGCGCACTGGCCCCGGTTGGCGCTGCGCCCGCCCCACGCCTCGCTGGAGAAGCACTGGCCGCTGTAGCTGACGCACAGGGCGCCGTGAACGAAGGTTTCCAGTTCCATGTCGGTGGCCCGGGCAATGCGCCCGATGTCCTGCAAACTCAGTTCGCGGCCCAGCACCACGCGGCTGGCGCCGAAACGGCGGGCCAGTTCCGCTCCCTCGGCGCTGGTGATGCTCATCTGAGTGCTGCCGTGAATGGGGAGGTCAGGGCAGATTTCGCGGGCCAGTTTGGCCACGCCCAGATCCTGCACGATGAGGGCGTCCACGCCGGACTCGGCCAGGTGAATGAGTTGCCGTTCGGCGTCGCGCAGTTCGCGGTCGAACACCAGCACGTTGAAGGTCACGAACGCCATAACCCCGCGCCCGTGCAGGTCACGCATGATGTCCGGCAATGCCTCGGCCTCGAAGCCCACCTTCGCGCGGGCGTGAAAGCCGGCGCCCGTGCCGTCGGCCCGGCGGTCACCCTGGAGCGGATTCACACCGAAGAACACGGCGTCCGCCCCAGCTTCCACGGCGGCTTTCAACTGGGGAAAGCCCCCCACGGGACTCATGACTTCAGGTTTCACCCGTTGCCGGGGAGAGGGAACACGCACCATAACGCGCCAGTTTAACGCACCACGGAGAAAACAAATGGGGCCGGACACGATTGCGCGTCCGGCCCCCGCAGCACCAACCTCAGGTGGTTTTCACGTCCCCCGTCTTCACCACGGGCACTTCCACCGTCGTGTCGGGCCGCTGGCGAATGCGCCACAGCATGTAAATACTGACCAGAATCAGCGGTACGCTGAACACCTGTGTGTCCGTCCACAGGCCGATGCCGGGCTTATCCAGCCCCTGACTCAGGTAGGAGTTGACGGTCAGCGGGTTGAGGCGGAAGGTTTCCTCCCACCCGGCCCGCAGGATGGAGTACCACAGCCAGAACTGCCAGAAGGCCCAGCCGGGCTTGCGTGACCTGAGCCAGTAGAAGGCGGCTATGCTCAGGATGATGCCGATAATCACGCCGTACAACTGCGTGAAGTGGACGGGCGCGGTCATGACCATCTGCCCGTTGATGTTCTGGCAGTACTGCGACAGGTCCATGTCCGGGCGCGGGTCTTTCACGCACATGCCGTTATGGAAGGCCCGCGCACTGTCGGGCCAGCGGAAGCCGATGGGCCAGCCGGTGACGCGCCCCACCGTGTCGGTGCCGTTCATGATGTTCCCCAGCCGCCCGCCGATGATGCCGAACGCCACGCCCGGCACCGCCAGGTCGGCGTACTCGTAGAAGTTGATCCTGTACTTCCGCGCGAAGTACAGCAGCACCAGCACCCCGCCGATCAAGCCGCCGTGAATGCTGATTCCCCCCGCCCGCAGGTTGATGATGTCGAACAACACCCGCGGGAAGGGAATATCCGCGAACATGTGCCACGAAGTCGCCACGAACACGATCCGCGCCCCCACGATGCCCCAGAACAGCATCCACATGATCATGCGCTCGAACAGGTCGACGTTCAGCCCACGCCGCCGCGCGTAATTCGTGCCCACGTAAATGCCCGCCACCACGCCCAGCATGATCAGCAGGCCGTACCAGGCAATCGTAAAGCCCCCTATATTCAAGAAAACCGGATTCATAAGTCAGTGGGTAGTGTATGGCTTTTGAGTGAGAAAACGGCAAGCAACCGTGACCCAGGCAACGATTGTTTCGCCGGGGATACCACACCAATCAAGAACGGCGTCCTGAATGGCAAGTGGCGCAGCGCCAGTGAGCAGCGCGCGGGCACGGCCCTTCCCTACCAGGAAACGCAAGTGTTCAATCAGACCGAGGCCGTCGGGCGCGCAGCGCACGGGCCATAGGAACCGTCCCCGCACATTCCGCACACAAAGCCCTCTTGCTTTAAGCCCCGTCTCAAAGCCAGCCTCCGCAAACCGCATCCACCTGCCGAGCGCAGCGACATTCCCCCCTGTCCCCGGTGGGGATAGGGGGGCTGGGGGGGTAGGGGAAGCACGCCACTCAACCGCCCCTCTCCCCCACTCCTCGCGTTTCTTCTCACCACGCTTTTGATATGCTCAGTCGCTTTGAAGGGCTGGCGTCAACTTCCTTTTGCCTGGCGGGCACGTTTGCTGGCGTGGCCCGGGGCGCTGACTTTCCTGTCTGTGCTGGCCGTGCTGCTGAGCGCGCAGCCGCACCAGCCGGAGCCTCAGCCACGGTTGACGGCGGCCCCGGTCGCGCCGGCTTTGCCAGAGTGGCGGCCTTTGCCGCAACCGAATGCGCCGGTGCCGCTGCTAACAGGGACGGCGGCGGAGCCCTTCCGTTTGCCCAGCCTGCCGGGTGAATTCCTGGCGCTGGCGGGCGTGTGGGACTTCGTGGCGCCTCCCCTGGAGTTGAGCTGGTGGGGCCGCTGGCAGACGGACGGCGGCTAGCTGGTCTTTAACCGTTATGCTTCCTGGCTTTTCGCTTTCATTTTATTGAGGAGTAACTATTCGTGACTTACGGAAATAAACAGCGTCCGAAGGGGACGCAGAGCAATCGGCACATGTCCAAGCGGCCGGCGCCGCCACCTGCGCAGGGCAGAAGTCCGTGGACGGCGCTGCTGCTCTTGATCACCTTGCTGGCCAGCCTGGCGTTTATCTGGCGACCCTGGCAGCACCAGGAGACGCCGCTGAGTTTGTGGAACGACAAGTTTCAGTTCATGACGCTGGGCCTGGACCTCAAGGGCGGCCTGCGGATCGAGCTGGCGCCCGAGAAGGGCAACGCCACGCGCGATGAACTCGACCGCGTGAAGACGGTCATCGAGAACCGCATCAACGCGCTGGGCGTGGCCGAGCCCACAGTGACGGTATCGGGCGGCAAGCGCGTGGTGGTGGAAATTCCGGGGGCGACGCCGGCCGTGCAGCAGCAGGCCCGCGAGATCATTCAGCGCACCGCCAAACTGGAGTTCCGGATCGTGCCTCCGACTGCCAAACCCGACCAGGCGGAGGCGACGAAAAACCCGACTTCACTGGGATACAAGGTGACTGACCTGGGGCCGGTGCAGGCAACCGGGGAAGTGATTTCGGACGCTTCGGCAGGCACCGATCCGCAGACCGGACGCTGGGTGGTGTCGTTCAAAACGACGGGTGAAGGCTCGAAGAAGTTCGGGGACTTCACGCGGGCGAACATCGGCAAGAGCATGGCGGTGGTGCTCGATGACCAGATCAAGTCGGTGGCGACCATTCAGGCGGCGCTGTACGGCGGCGGTCAGATCAGCGGGAATTTCGACAGTGCCGAGGCCAGCCAGCTGGCGCTGGTGCTCAAATCGGGCGCCCTGCCCATCAAGATCAAGACCGAAGCCGAGCGGGCCATCGGGCCGACGCTGGGGGCAGACGCCATTCGCAGCGGCGCGATCGCGGCAGTGGTGGGCATCCTGCTGGTGTTCGTGATGCTCTTCCTGTACTACGGCTTCTGGTTCGGTCTGGTGGGCGCGCTGGGCCTGCTGTTCTCCGGCGTCGTGATTCTGGGCATGCTGGGCGGTTTCGGCGCGACCCTGACCCTACCGGGCATCGCGGGCCTGGTGCTGACCATCGGGGCGGCGGTCGACGGAAACGTGATCTCGTTCGAGCGCATCAAGGAGGAGTTGCAGAAGGGCAAGGGCATCCGCAACTCCATCAACGCCGGCTATCAGCACTCCACGGCGGCCATTCTGGACGTGAACGCTTCTCACCTGCTGTCGGCGCTGGCGCTCTACAACTACTCGACCGGCCCGGTGAAGGGCTTCGCGGTGACCCTGATCATCGGCGTGATCGCCAGTACCTTCTCCAACCTGGTGTTCGCCAAGTGGTTCATGGAGTGGCTGGCGCAGCGCAAGCCGAACATGACTGCGCCGCAGCGCATCAAGCACACGGCGTTCGATTTCATCAAGGCGTCGCCCATCGTGACGACGACCTCGGTGCTGCTGGCGCTGGCCGGGGCGGGCATCCTGGCGGCGAAGGGCCTGAATTACGGCGTGGACTTCACCAGCGGCACCACCATGACCGTGCGTGCCCCGGCGGGCACGGGAACCGAGCAGATTCGCTCGGCGGTGGCAGGTGCGGGTGTCAGTAAAATCACGGCCAACAACGCGGCCATTCAGCAGGATCTGGTGGCGGGGCAGGCGGGAACGCAGTTCACCGTGAAGGCCCCCGAGTTGACGGCGGCAGAAGCGAATCAGGTCACGCAGGCCATCGCCAAGGTGAAAGGCGAGGTGCTGGCCACCGAAACGGTCGGCCCTGCCGTCGGAAAGGAACTGACCGACAAGACCATCAAGGCCGTGCTGCTGGGCCTGGGGCTGATCCTGGTGTACGTGGGGTTCCGCTTCGATTTCATCATGGGTCTGGGCAGCATCATCGCGGCCATTCACGACGTGGCGATCGCCATGGGCCTGTTCAGCCTGCTGGGCCTGGAGTTCACCATTGCGTCGGTGGCGGCGCTGCTGACCCTGATCGGGTACTCGCTGAACGATTCGATCATCGTGTCGGACCGAATCCGCGAGAACCTCAGGGAGATGCGCGGCAGGTCGTACCGCGAGATCGTGAACACGTCCATCAACCAGACGCTTTCGCGCACGGTCATGACGTCGGTCAGCACCATGCTGCCGCTGGTCAGCCTGCTGGTGTTCGGCGGCCCGGTACTGCGCGACTTCAGCCTGATCCTGCTGATCGGGATTCTGGTCGGCACCTACAGCAGCATCTACATCGTCGCGCCGCTGGTCGTTTACTTCGAGGAATGGAAGGATCGCCGCAAGGCCAGCGTGAGCAACGCCGCGACCCCCAAAGCCTGAGCCACCCGATAAAAGCAACGCCCGCCAGTCAATCTGGCGGGCGTGTTTTTTGAGTGTGACCAGAGAGGAATTGCTTCTCCCTTACGCGTGCTGCGCCGTCTCGGCGTGAACATTGACTTTGGGCCGGGCCAGTAGCGTCCAGACCAGCAGCAGGGCCAGCACGCCGGCGCTGAACAGGTACGGCGACCCGTGGCTGACTTTCTGGTACAGGGCCGTACCGATGAGGGGGCCGGTCATGCGGCCCAGCGCCAGGGCGCTGCTGTTCAGGCCCGCGACGGTGCCCTGCTGGTTGCCGGGAACACTGAGGCTCAGGGCGGCGCTGAGGCTGGGGCTCAGGATGGCGCTGCCGACGCCGATCACGGCCAGGGCAGTGGTAATGGGCCAGTAGGTGCTGGTGTGCGGCAGCAGGAACATGCCCAGACCCATGACGATCAGGCCGGCTGTGATCAGGGCCGGGGGGTTGATTTTCTTGCTCAGGGGCCGGATGGCGCCGCCCTGCACGGCGGCGGCGACCACGCCGAAGATGGCGAGCATGCCGCCCACGGTTCTGGCGGTCTGCGCGGGGGTGAGTTGCAGGGTGTCCTGCACGTAAAAGCCGATGGTCTGTTCCATGCCGACGCTGGCCAGAGTGGTCAGGGCACTGACGGCCAGGAAGAGGGGAATGGCCCCCCGGCCCAGCAGGGCGCGGCGATCGCCGGGCTGCGCGGGCTGGTGGTCGGCGCGTCTGGTTTCCGGCAGGACAAAATACGCGACCAGCGCGGTGACCAGGCCCAGGCCGGCGCTGAAGTAGATGGGAGCGGTCAGGCTGATGGTGCTGAGCAGGGCGCCGATACCGGGGCCAAATACCACGCCCAGCCCGAAGGCCGCACCGATCAGGCCCATGGCGGCGGCACGGTTGTTCTGGTCGGTCAGGTCGGCCATCATGGCCTGGGCAGTGGGCAGCGTGGCGCTGGAGAGCATCCCGCCAATCAGACGGGCAATCACCAGCAGGGCGAACAGGGCGCTGCCGCCGAGGACACCACTTAGGCCCAGGTGCGCGAACAGACCGAACAGTCCGAAGCTGAGCGAGAAGCCGACCAGGCCCATAATTAGGATGGGCTTGCGGCCCAGTTTCTCGCTGCGGCTGCCCCAGATGGGGCTGAAGATGAACTGCATCAGGCTGTAGGCGGTCGAGAACCAGCCGGCCTGCGTTTCGCTGAGGCCCAACTGGCGGGCCAGCGGAGCGATGATGGGAAACAGGACGCTGAGGCCCAGCATGGCGATCAGGATGGTGAAAAAGAGAATCAGTTTGGTACTGGCTGGAGCTTGGGGGGGGGCAGCATTGGCCATCATGGCTCCACTATATCGCACCCAGCTTACCGATCGGTAAGACAAGTTGATTAAGCGATTTTTGAGGCGAAATTCACTCATCGCTTAGAGAAGGGGAAACCCTCTGAACGCGGTTCAGAAAAAGATAATTTACCTGACGCAAACGTGAACAGGAAGGTAAGTTCAGGGCGTTGTCAGGCCGTCATGAAACTCTTATACTCGGGCACGAGCCCCCAAGACTCATTGAACTTGAACGCACCTGTTGACCTTTTCCCTGCGACCACCAACCCGTGGTCAGTTGAAATCCCAGTATGTGGAAGCGGTTCACAGCCGCCCCGCCAAGGAGTGTCATGAAAAAAGCTTTCCTCGCTCTTTCCCTTGCCCTCGTCTCGCAGGCCAGTGCCGCCAACATCACGGTGTGGACGCATTTCGGCACCGCCGAACTCGACTGGCTCAAGCAGCAGGCTGCGCAGTTCGAGAAGAAGACTGGCAACAAGGTCACCGTGGTCAGCGTGCCCTTCGACACGATTCCCGACAAGCTGATTCAGAGCGCCCCCAAGGGCCAGGGGCCTGACCTGGTGGTCACCCTGCCGCAGGATCGCCTGGGCCAGCTGGCCTCTGCCGGCGTCGTGGAACCCATGGACAAGTACGTTACCAGCCGTACCGACCTGGATAAGACCGCCGTGAACGCCTTCACCTACCAGGGCAAACTGCTGGGCATTCCCATGTTCGCGGAAGCTGTGGCCGTGGTCTACAACAAGAAACTGGTCAGCAAGGCGCCCACCACCTGGAATGAATTCCTGAAAGTGGCGCAGGCCAACACCGGTAACGGCAAGTTCGGTTACCTGGCCGACCTGGGCAACGCCTACATGAACTACGGCATCATCAGCGCTTACGGCGGCTACGTGTTCAAGAACAACGGCGGCACCCTGAACGTCAAGGACGTGGGCCTCTCCAACACTGGCGCCGACAAGGCCAGCGCTTTCCTGAACGACCTGCGTTACAAGTACAACCTGGTGCCCGAGGGTGTGGACGGCGGCTCGGCCAAGAACGCCTTCACCGATGGTCGCCTGGCGATGTTCCTGACTGGCCCCTGGGATATGGCCGACATCAAGAAAGCCAAGATCGACTACGGTATCATGCAGTTCCCCACCCCTCCCGGCGCCACCGGCAAGTGGAGCCCCTTCGTGGGCGTGCAGGGCACCCTGATGAGCGCCTACAGCAAGAACAAAGCCGCCTCCGCTGCCTTTGCCAAGCAGATGAGCAGCGCCGACGCGCAGATCGCCTTCAACAAGGCCGGTGGGCGTATCCCCGTGAGCCTGGCGGCCCGCACCAGACTGAAGGCCGACCCGGTGGTTGCCGGCTTCGGCAAGAGCATCAGCGCCGGGACGCCCATGCCCAATGTTGCTCAGATGGGCGCCGTCTGGGGCCCGTGGAGCAACGCCATCGCCCAGAGCGTGCAGAAGTCCGGCCAGAACTACTCGCAGATTCTGGACAAGGCCGTGCAGGAAATCAACGGCAACATCAAGTAAGGGCTGACCCAGCCCAGTGACAGGCGCAGCAGAAGGAGGCAGATGGAACCCCGCGGTTCCGTCTGCTTCTTTTTGAGTGCCCTGGGCACAATTCATAATGTTCAGCAAATGCTTTTCGGGCTTTCAGCCGTCGTTTCCCAGGAGGTAACATTGTGGCCTGTAAACAATCCCCTTTTCCCGACCCGCAAGGAGCTGTGGCCCTGACATGACCCTGACCGCCCGTTCACTGCGTTCTACCGTTCCACCCGAAGGCACCTCCGGTTTTCTGCTGGCCATCGTGATTCTGGGGGTCATGCTGGCCCTGGCCGTGCTGGTGGGCTGGCAGCTGAGCGTGCTGACGGCCGGCGCTTTCCCCAAAGCGCCGCCGTACATGATTCTGGTATACGTCCTGGGATTGCTCGCGGTGATGACGCCGTTTACTGCGCGGCTGTTTCCGTGGATCAGCAACTGGTACTACCTGCTGCCCGCGCTGGTCTTCCTGGGGGCGTTCACGATCCTTCCCGTCGTCCTGACCGTGAATTACGCCTTTACCAACTACAGCGCCCAGAACAGCGGCATGCCGGACTCGGGTGTGCGGGCCGAAGCGACGCTGGATTCGGCGCGGAGGGTCGTGACCCTGCAAGAAATCCCGGAAGAGGGCGGCCTGGCCAGTTACCTGAAGTGCCAGGCGACCACCTGCGCCGGGGACACCATCGTGCTGTACGACGAGGAAGCGTCGGTACCGTTCAAGGCGCAGATCGCCAGCGTGGCCGGCAACGCCGTGACGTTGGCGCAGCCCGTACCGGCGAGCCTGCCGGTGACCCAGGTGACGCGCGTGAACCGTTACCAGTACATCGGCCTCCAGAACTTTCAGGAGATTTTCGGCAAGGCCACCGAGGCGCTCTGGCCCGTGTTTCTGTGGACGGTTATTTTTGCCTTCAGCACCGTGGTCTTGAACGCCCTGGCGGGGCTGACCCTGGGCATTCTGCTGTACAACAAACGCCTCAAGGGCCGCACCATCTACCGCACGCTGCTGATTTTGCCATGGGCGGTGCCGTCCATCATCAGCATTCAGATGTGGAAAGCCCTCTTCGACCAGCAGTACGGCATCGTGAACAAGACCATGGGTCTGCTGGGCATCATCGCCATTCCGTGGCTGAATGATCCGCTCTGGGCGAAAATCGCGGTCATTCTGGTGAACCTGTGGCTGGGTTTTCCGTACATGATGACCGCCACCATCAGCGCCCTGGCGACCATCAACGACGACCTGTACGAGGCCGCCAGCATCGACGGAGCGAGCCGCTGGCAGCAGATCACCAGCATCACGCTGCCACTGCTGCGCAGCAGTTTTACGCCCATTCTGCTGTCCACCTTCGCCTTCAACTTCAACAACTTTGGCATCATCTACCTGCTTACGCAGGGCAAACCGCCAGTGGAAGGGCAGGTCAGCACCGCCGGGGCCACCGACATCCTGCTGTCGTGGGGCTACAACACCGCCTTCGCCAGCAGCGGCGGCCAGAACTTCGCCCTGGCGAGCGCCATCGCCCTGATCATCTTCTTCCTGACGCTGGCCATCAGTGTGGTGAACTTCAAGGCGGCCGGTGTATTCGAGGAGGCCCGCAAATGACCGTGCCCGCCAACCCGCAACCCAACCTCCCCGCGCAGGACGGCGACCCCGGCGACGCCACGCCCTACGTGTACCGTGAACCCGGCCCGCTGCGTAAGGCGCTGCCGTGGCTGGTTACGGCGGCCCTTGTGCTGGGCATCATCTGGCTGGGCACGTCGATGGTCAAGAGCCTGGAAGGCCGCTCTAAGGGCGCTCTCATCCTGTTTATCGAGGGCGGCTGGAAGAGGTTCCTGCTGTTCCTGCTGGCGGCCAGCGGTGTGCTGGCGCTGACCAGCCTGATCGGACAGAAGTGGGGCCAGGCCCGCACCGGGCGCCGCATCCGTTATCTGGAGGTGCTGGGCGACCAGCTGACGCACCTGTTCCTGATGCTGGTGGTTCTCATCGCGGTATACCCGCTGTTTTACATGCTGGTGGCGGCCTTCAACCCCGTCAACAGCCTGTTCCTGTCGCCCGATCCGCAAAGCAGCAACTTCCTGTACCGCGCCGGGCTGCTGCCCAAACTGGACGCCCTGAGTTACGAGAACTTCCAGAAGCTGTTCGCGGGCGTCGTCATTCCTGGCTGGCAGGTGCTGGCCGCCACGCTGTCCGGCGCGGGCCTGGCCGCCCTGGGCCTCGTCGCGCTGCTGCGCAGGTACGGGCGCGAAAGTGCAGCGATGGACAGGCTGAACACCTGGCTGGGCCGCCTGGTCATTGTCCTGCTGGCCCTGCTGGTGGTGTTCATTACCCCGGCGCAGTTCACCGGTGGGGACAACAACAGCAAATTCCTGCTGTCGGTGCGCAATACCCTGCTGGTGTCCGGTGCGACCGGGCTGCTGGGCATTCTGCTGTCCACCACCGCCGGGTACGCCATTGCCCGCCTGCGCTTTCCCGGGCGCTTCCAGACGCTGCTGTTCTTTATTTTCATTCAGATGTTCCCGGTGGTGCTGGCGCTGGTCGCCATTTATGGCCTGATGGTGCAACTGGGCCTCAGCAACAGCCTGATCGGGTTGGTGCTGGCGTACTCGGGCGGGGCGATCGCCTTCAACACCTGGATTTACAAGGGCTACGTGGAATCCCTGCCCCTCTCGCTGGAGGAAGCTGCCCTGGTGGACGGTGCGACCCGCTGGCAGACCTTCCTGCGCGTCATTCTGCCGCTGTCGGGCGGCATCCTGGTGTTCATCTTCCTGAACCAGTTCATCGCTACCTACGCCGAGTACATCCTGTCCAGCGTGCTGCTGACCGGCGTGGAAAAGTGGACAGTGGGCCTGATGCTGATTTCGTTCACCTCGGACCGCAGCGTGTCGTGGGGCATTTTCGCGGCCGCCGCCACGCTGGGGGCGCTGCCCATCGTGCTGCTGTTCTACAGCTTCCAGCGCTTCTTCGTCGGTGGAGCGGTGGCCGGGGGCGTCAAGGAATAAGGCGGCCCGCCGGGAAACCACTTTTTAGAGGGGAGACATTCGAGATGAGTGCCTCCCCTCTGCCCTCCCTTTGTTCTGTCGCGAAAAAGCGTCACAATACGGGTCATGAAGAAAATCCTGTCGGTTGCTGCTCTGGGTCTCTCGCTGACGGCCTGCTCGACGAACTTCGCGCCCATGAACTACACGCTGACGGTCAACGTGTCCGGCGTACCTACCGCCACGGTGACAGTCACCGACACCACCACCAAGCAGACGGTCTTTCAGCAGGCCGTAACGGGCACGGCCACCATTCCCAATCTGGTGGAGGATCACGTGTACACGGTGAGCGGCCTGGACGTGAGCGGCTTCAAGACGCCCGCCGCGCAGACCATCACCCTGAAGAAGAACGATTCCGTCAGCCTGGCTTACACCGCACAGTAAGGCTGCAATCTCGCGGCCAAAATCTCAGTCGCCCGGAAAGACCAACCGTTCAAAGGTGCCGTCGGCGGCCCGTGGGGGCAACCCCCGCTGGGCCGCTTCTTTCAGGACGGTCAGGGCCATGCTGGTGCTGGGGCCTTCGCCGTACATCTTCATGGCTCCCTGGGTCAGCAGGAGTTCGGCGCCTGTGCCCTTCCCTTCGGCGCGCAGCAGGAAGTCCGCGCCGAGCGGGTGGCGGCTGACCTGCACGCCAGTAGGAAAGTGAATCAGTTCGACCTGATGGGCAAAAGCGTCATCCATGCCCCTCATTGTGCGTGTCTTTGCGGTTTTTGGCCTTCTGGAACCGTAAACTTTGCGCGTGACGACGCTGTTCGACCCACCCGCTCCCCTCGCTGAACGTCTCCGCCCGCGCACCGTGGCGGAAGTGGTGGGCCAGACACACCTGCTGGGGCCGGGCAAACCCCTGACGCGCATGCTGGCGTCCGGTCGGCTGGGCAGCCTGATCCTGTGGGGGCCGCCGGGGGTCGGCAAAACCACGCTGGCCCGGCTGATTGCCGGGGAGGTCGGGGCGCACTTCATTGCGCTTTCGGCCGTGTCGGCGGGCGTGAAGGACGTGCGTGAAGCCGTGACGGAGGCCGAGAGACTGCGCGGGCGCGGCATGCGCACCATCCTCTTTCTGGATGAGATTCACCGCTTCAACAAGGCCCAGCAGGACGCCCTTTTGCCGCACGTGGAGTCCGGCCTGCTGACGCTGATCGGCGCGACCACCGAGAACCCTAGTTTCGAGGTCAATCCCGCCCTGCGCAGCCGCGCCCGCACGCTGGTGCTGGAATCCCTCAGTCAGGACGAGGTGCGGCAACTGCTGAACCGTGCCCTGAGCGACGAACGCGGCCTGAAGGGCGTGCAGGTGCAGGACGACGCGCTTGCTTTGCTCTCCCGGCTGGCCGAGGGCGACGCGCGGCGGGCGCTGGGCACCCTGGAAATCGCGTGCACCCTGGCCGATGTGGTCACGCCCGAGGTGATGACCGAAGCGTTCGGAAAGCACCTGCCGGCCATGGACAAGAACGGCGAGGACTTCTACAACCTGATCTCCGCGCTGCACAAGTCCGTGCGCGGCAGCCATGTGGACGGGGCCCTGTACTGGCTGGCCCGCATGGTCGAGGGCGGGGCCGATCCCCTCTACGTGGCCCGGCGCGTGGTGCGCATGGCCGCCGAGGACATCGGCCTGGCCGACCCGCAGGCCCTGCGGCTGTGCGTTGCCGCGCGCGACACCGTGGAATTCCTGGGCAGTCCCGAAGGTGACCTGGCGCTGGCGCAGGCGGTGGTTTATCTTGCCCTGGCCCCCAAAAGCAACAGCGTGTATGTGGCGTGGAAAAATGCCCTGAGCGCCGTGCGCGAGGGTGAAATGCTGCCCGTTCCGCTGCATCTGCGCAACGCCCCCACCGCCCTGATGCGCCAGCAGGGGTACGGGAAAGGCTACGCCTACTACTTCGACGACCCCGAGGGCAGTTTCGCGCAGGATTACCTGCCGGACGGCGTTGACCTGGGCCTGTACTCCCCTACTGGTGAAGGCTGGGAAGCGCGTGTGGCTGAAAGATGGCGCAAACTGCGCGAAGCGCACGGCACAGACAGGACAGACGAACCAGTTTGACCACGGCAACCCTCAACAGCCCTGGCTTATAAGCGTGGGCTGGGAGGTTTGGGCATGGCGTCTCCGTCAGCCAGTTTAATGAGCCACAGGATCAGTTGGCTGAAGGCCAGGGCCATGCCGGGCAGTCCGGCGATCATCATGATCCAGCCGCTCCACTGCTGGTTTTGCAGCGGCGAGAGGTTCCACAGGCACAGGGCGCTCACGTACGGCGTGTACAGGACTCTGGGGGAGTACAGCCACACAGCGGCCACCGCCATCATGGGCAGCGCGGCCAGCAGCCCGAACCACCCGCGTGAACCGACATCGCCCGGCTGCACGCTGGGCAAAGGCCGCAGCACGACGCCCCACACCATCAGGCTGCTGAGCAGGTACAGCCACGGCAGCAGTTGCGTGGCGCTGTTGGTCACGACGCTGGCGTTGAATCCGGCGGGCACGTTCCAGAAGATGATCACGGCGGCCCACACCGCCAGCGCCACCCAGGGGTCAAGCAGCACGCTCAGCAGGCGTCCGCCGGCGCTGCGGCGGTTCAGGGTGATGCCGCCCGGCAGGCCCAGGAGCAGCAGGGGGGGAATCACTTCGGCCAGCACCATCAGCCGGCCCATGTAGAGGGCCATGCTCTGCCCGGTCAGGGCGCTGCTGCGGCTTTGTGTGGTCAGGAACCACAGCAGCAGCGCCAGCGTGAACAGTGCGACCTTCCAGGCCGGCCAGCGCAATGTCCGGCGATTTCTGGCGTACTGCCAGCCGTACAGCGCCGCCGTGCTCAGCAGCGCCAGCAGCATGGGCCAGTCGGCCTGGAAGGCCAGCAGGTCGCCCAGGCTGGGGTTCAGGTCGACGCCACCGGACGCGACACTGGAAACGTTCGCGGGGGCACTCATCGAACCGGGTGCTCCATGACGTACAGCAGGTCCCCTTTCAGGCGCTCGACCTGCGGCATCTGGCTGTAATCCCAGATGGCCCGCAGGTGCCCGGTGGCGTCGATCAGGTAGGTGCCGGTGGAGTGGTTGATCTGGTAGTCGCTCAAGCCCTTCACGTCTACTTTCTGGTAGCCGACGCCGTAGGCGCGGGCGGCTGCGCTCAGTTGCGGTTCAGGAACAATGACGCCCTTACCGTCGCCGAAGTAAGTCACGTACTCGTGCATGCGTTTCACGGTGTCGCGCGGCGGGTCGACGCTGACGAACAGGGTCTGCCACCGGGCCTGCTGTTCGGGCGTGAGCTGCGCCCGAACCTTGCTGAGGTAAGAGAGCGTCAGCGGGCAGATGTTCGGGCAGTTGGTGAACCCGAAAAAAATGGTGGTGACCTGACCGCTGCCGGGCTGGAAAGTAAAGGGCTTGCCCAGATCGTCGGTGCCGCTGAAGGCCGTGGCGGTCGGCGTGTTGTCGTAGGCCGTGCCAAAAAAGGGGTACGGGCTTTTCGCCCGCGTAAAAAGCCACGCCCCCGACAGCACCAGCGTCACGAGGCACACTGCCAGGATGGCCGACACGTACCACGGCCGCCCCGCTGCGACGGGCTGAAGTTCCTGCACCTGAGGCGTCATGGTTTCCGGACGTTGGCCCGGACAGTGACAATGCGCCCGTCGGACGCCTGCAAAACGATGGGCAGCACCTCGCCCACCTTCAGGGGACGCTTCAGCTTCATCAGCATGATGTGGTTGCCGTCGTTCTTCATGCTCAGCGTGCCGCCGGCCGGCACCACGAAGCCGGGAACGGGCTGCATCCCCATCATGTTCTGCCCGGTCACGGTCTTCATGAACATGCTGTGCCCGGCGACGTCAGCCCGAACCGCCACGAGTTTGACCGCTTTGTGGCTGGTGTTTTTCAAGCTCAGGTAGGCGGCCGTTTCCTGAATGCCGGGCGGCACGGCCACAATGGTGGGGTTCAGCGCTACCAGCGGCAACGCGGCGCCCGCTTTGGCGACGGGTGCGGGGGTGGGGTGCCCGGCGTGCTGGGCGCCGAGCGCCATGCCGGCCAGCAGAGCGGTAAAAACAGTGACTCGGAAGGGATGAGACATATCGGTGGAACCTCCTAGACGGGGGTGAAAGAACACTTCCACGTGGGAAGGCCAGGTCACGCGATTCTAGGGGGCCTGCGCGGCCCGTTTGTCCCCGCGCACGTGACCGACAGAGCAGGCCGCCTTCAGTGCTGCCGGCGTCCGTGGCGGTCGCGGGCGGTCTGTCGTGGAGAAGGGGACAAATTTTGGAACCCGTTCCATGCCGGCGGGGTATGCTGTGGGGCGCAAATGCGTAAACCCACCATTCAGGATGTGGCCCGCCTGGCCGGCGTTGGCGTCGGCACCGTTTCGCGCGTGCTGAACAACCACACGGCCGTCAAGGAAGGCACCCGCGACACCGTGCTGAAAGCCATGGCTCAGCTCGACTACACGCCCAACCCGCACGCCCGCCGCATCGCCGGGGGCAAAAGCTACACCATCAGCGTGCTGCTGCCGGTCATGACCACGGAATTCTACGTGCGCCTGCTCAACGGCCTGGAGCAGGCCTTTCAGGAAGCGCGCTACGACGTGGCCATTTTTCCGCTGATGGATCAATCGCGGCTGGAACGCTACCTGGGGTCGCACACCCTGGCGTATCAGGCGGACGGGCTGGTGATGGCCACGTACAACCTCACGCAACTGTTCAACGAGCACCGCCTGAAACTGAACCAACCGGCCGTGCTGGTCGACGCTTACGGCGAGGGGGTGGACTGCGCCTACATGGACAACGTCGCGGGCGGACAACTGGCCGGCGAGTACGCCGCCCGGCTGGAGGGCCCCATTCACGCCATGTGGGTGGAAACCGAACTCGATCAACTGTTCACCACGCGTGTGTTCGAGGACCGGCGCAGGGGGTTTCACAGCGCCGTGAGCGCCGCCGGGCGCCAGGTGGAGATAGAACTGACCACCAGTTTCGACGCCTACGCCGCCCGCACCGTCGCCGCCGGGCTGCTGGAACGCACCCCCTTTCCCTGCACGGTGTTCGCCTCCGCCGACCTGATTGCCGCGTCGCTGCTGGACGAGGTGCTGGCCCGCGGCCTGACTCCCGGTCGGGACGTCAGCATCATCGGCTTCGACGACCAGCCCTGGGCCGAGGCGCGCGGCCTGACCACCCTGCACCAGCCGGTGGAAAGCATGGGCTATGAAGCCGCCGGGCTGCTGCTCAACCGCCTGGCCGGTTTCAAGGGGGCGCCCCGCGCCAAGAAGTTCACGCCCAGCCTGGTGGTTCGGCAAACGGCATAACCCGCAGTCACACCTTCACCCTGTCTGCGCGGGCAGGCGCTTACCCGGCGCGGGCAGCCGGGTGATTGCCGGACACCAGGGTCTCCACGCGCTCGGCGACGTTCACCAGGTGGTCGCCGAGGCGCTCCAGGTGGCGGGCCATACGGTTGGCGGTCAGGGCCATCTCGCTGTCCTCGGGGTGCTCGACCAGGCGCGTCAGGCTGGCTCGGTTCATCTGCTCGTACAGGGCGTCCACCTGCTCGAAATCCATGCGCATGACCTCGCGGGCGGCGGCGGCGTCCAGCTCACTGAACGCAAAAGCCAGGTGCTCGACCATCTGCGAAAGCAGCTCGATCAGCGGCAGGGCGTCTTGCAGGGTGGCGCTGCGCGTGCTGGGCGCAAAGGTCTCCAGGTCACGGGCGACCTTGAAGGCGTAATCCCCGACGCGCTCCAGATTGGACAGGCTGCGGAACACCATCAGGTGGAAGGTCAGTTCGTACTCGGGCAGGCCCCGCGCGAAGGCGGCCAGGCAGGCGTCCTCCAGTTCGATGTCCAGGGCGTTGGTCTCGTGTTCCAGCAACTCGGTGCGCGCCGAGAGTCCGGCAAACTCGGCGCGGGTGTTGGCCTCGCGAATGGCGTGCAGTTCGTCCAGAATGATGCTCAGCATCCGCAGGAACCGCGCCCGGATCAGGGCGCTTCCCGTCAAGTTAAGCATCGTCCGCTCCTGTTCACGCGCTTCAGTATGGCCCCCCCATGTGATCTTTCCGTCAACTGGCGCAGGAACACGGCTTCAGGCAACCTTATGGAACGGTGAAGGCAGGGCGTTTCGCGGCGAGTGGGCCGGGCTCATCGGACAAAGAAAAACTCCCCGTGAATAACGGGGAGCCTTGAAACCGCTTTGCCTCTAACCGACGAACAACCCTCTTAACCGAATCGCCCGGTCACGTAGGCTTCGGTACGCTCGTCCCTGGGGGCCTGGAAGATCTGTTCGGTGGGGCCGTGCTCGACCATGTCGCCGACCAGGAAAAAGCTGGTGGTGTCGCTGACGCGGGCAGCCTGGTGCATGTTGTGCGTCACGATGACGATGGTGGTGACCTTCTTCAGGTCGGTCATCAGGTCCTCGATCTTGGCGGTGCTGGCGGGGTCGAGGGCGCTGGTGGGTTCGTCCATCAGCAGGATTTCGGGTTCCACGGCGAGCGCGCGGGCAATGCACAGGCGCTGCTGCTGCCCGCCCGACAGGCCGGTGGCGGGCGTGTGCAGGCGGTCTTTCACCTCTTCCCACAGGGCCGCGCCGCGCAGGGAACGTTCGCACACTTCCATGAGCCTGTTCTTGTCGCGTATGCCGGCCAGTTTCAGGCCGCTGACCACGTTGTCGAACACGCTCATGGTCGGAAACGGGTTGGGCTTCTGGAACACCATGCCCACACGGCGGCGCATGTTCACCGGATCGACGCCAGCGCTGTAGATGTCCTCGCCGTCCAGCAGAATCTGCCCGGTCACGCGTGCGCCCGGCGTCAGGTCGTGCATGCGGTTGATGGCCCGCAGGAAAGTGGTTTTTCCGCAGCCGCTGGGGCCAATCAGGGCGTTGACGGTGCCGCGCACGAAGTTCAGGTTCACGTCCTTCACGGCGCGGTTCTCACCGTAGAAGATGTTCACGTTCTGGGCCGACAGCAGCACGTTCGCTGCGGGAACAACGGCAGGTTGCGGGGTGACGATGGGAGACTGGGTCATGGGTGGGGACTCCTTCGGAGTGTCAGTAGTGAGGAGAGAATGAAAGCTCAGGCGAGGGCAAATGCTCAGGCGGATGTTTTCCCGCCCGCCACTTATTTGCGGCGGCTGAAGCGCCGGGCCAGCAAGCTGGTGGCGAAGATCATCAGGATCAGCAGCAGGGCGCCGGCTTTGGCCATGCGCTGGTTTTCGTCGTAGGCGCTGGTGGCTCCGCGGTAAATTTCGAGGGGCAGGGCGCTCATGGGTTTCAGGGGGTTGGTGTTCACGAGGCTGTTGCCGAAGGCAGTGAACAGCAGCGGGGCGGCTTCCCCGGCCACGCGGGCCAGGGCCAGCATGATCCCGGTGATGATGCCCCCGGCGGCGGCGGGAAGAACGATCCTGAGGGTAACCAGCCATTTGGGCAGGCCCAGCGCCAGGCCGGCTTCACGCACGGTCTGCGGAACGAGTTTCAGCACTTCCTCGCTGGTGCGCACCACGATGGGAATCATCAGGAAGCCCAAGGCCAGGGCGCCGGCCAGGCCGGAGAAGCCGAATTTCAGCACCACCAGGCCGTAGGCGACCAGGCCCATGACGATGGCGGGAATACCGGCCAGCACGTCGCTGATCATGCGAATGGTGGGCATCAGCGGGTGACGCGGGTACTCGGAGAGGAAAATCCCGCCGGCCACGCCCACCACCACACCGATCACGGAGGCCAGCGCCAGCATTTCCAGGCTGCCCAGGATGGCGTTCAGCATTCCGCCGCCCTTTTCGCCTTCGGGGGCGGGGACTTTGGTGAAGAAGTCGGCGTTCATGGCCCCGATGCCTTCTTTCAGCAGGTAGAAGAAGATCAGGATCAGGGGCGCGACGACCACCAGCGTGGCGAGGGTAATCAGGGCGCCCATCAGCAGGTTCCTGGCTTTGCGGGTCGGGGAAAGTTGCGTGCTGGTGGCGGTATGGGTCATGGTTCGGGTCACGGCGCTCATAGACCTTCCGAATGAGAGAGGTTTTCAACCCCTTGAATTCCGAGCGGATGCGGGTGGGAACGAAGACGAGCTTCGCGGAATGGACGGGCAGACGGTGCCTTTCCGGCAGACTGGAAATGGAGCGAAGTTCGGCTCATCACTGAATCCCTTTGGGCGTGAGGCGGGCGATGATGATTCGGGCGACGTAGTTCACGACGACGCTCAGGAAGAACAGGCTGAGGCCAAGCGTCACGACGCTGGAGCGGTGCAGGCTTTCCTGCGCGTCGCCGAACTGGTTGGCGATGACGCTGGCCATGGTGGAGGCGTTGCCCCAGATGCTTTTCAGGATGTCCTGGCTGTCGCCGATGACCATCGCTACGGCCAGCGTTTCTCCCAGCGCGCGGCCCAGCGCCAGGATCACGCCGCCCATGATGCCCGCACGGGCGTAAGGCAGGATGGCGCGGGAAACGACTTCCCATTTGGTCGCGCCCAGAGCGTACATGGCTTCGCGCTGGTCCTGCGGCACCAGACGGATCACGTCACGCGCCACCGAGGCGGTGTACGGCAGAATCATGACCGTCAGGATGATGATCGCCAGCGCCAGCCCGCGGCCAGCGGCGGCACTGGGCACGAAGAAGCACTGGAGGCTGGTGTGGCCGCTTTGCCACAGTTCGTTGCAGCGCGTCAGGGCGGCCATATTGTCGGGGTCGGTGAAAAAGCTGGTCTGCCATTTGCCCAGCACGGGCGCAATGACGAACAGGGCCCACAGGCCGTACACGACGCTGGGCACGGCGGCCAGCAGTTCGATGAGGTACGAGACGGGGTTGGCCAGCCATTTGGGGGCGTACTCGCTGACGTACAGCGCACTGGCAATGGCGAGCGGCACGCTGATGGCCAGGGCGATCAGGCTGGTCACGAGCGTGCCGGCGATCATGGATGCTGCGCCGAATTCCCTGGTGACCGGGTTCCACACGCGGCTGGTGAAAAAGTTCCACCCGAATTCCCTCAGCGCGGGCAGCGATTCCTTGCCCAGCTGATAGATGCTCATGAGGAACACCAGCACGATGATGGACGCGAGCAGGAGAATGACGATCTCGAACACGCGGTCACTGGCGCTGGTCAGGCGTTTCCGGCTGGGCGGTGGCTTGATGGGTGTAATCATAGTCAGGTTGCCCCTCCGGGCCATGAACAGTTCAACGGAAAAACGTCATCGGAACGTCAGGGGCGCGGGACACGCCCAAGGCCCCTCCTTCCGCGGGTGTGCCGCGCCAGCACCCGCCAGCAAGGTCATGACGCCCAGCACGGCGGCCAGGCCTTGAGCAGGAAAGCGCAGCGCCACCGCCACATCACGCCCAGCCTCAGGCCGTCCCAGGGCTGGTCGTCCGGCAAGTCACTGACACCAACCCAGGTCAGGGCATCCAGAGGCCGAGTCAGGCGCCAACGCCACCCATCCATCATTCTTTTCACTCGCTGCCCCCGTCACCATAGGCACCTGCATCCGGCACAAAATCAAAAAGCAGCCCCCGGTTGGAGGCCGCTTTCGTGGAAGTTCGGAGGTTACAGTTTCTTGCCGCCGAAGGTCATGCTGTTGATGATGCTCTGGGCCTTCTTCTGAGCGCCGGCAGGCAGCTTGGCGTAGTCCAGGGGTTCGTTGTACTGCTGGCCGCTGGTGACCATCCAGTTCAGGAGTTTCTTGAGGGCCTGGGCCTGCGCTTCGGTGCGGGAGCCGTACTTCTGATCCTGGTAGAAGATCACGTAGGTGAAGCTGGCGATGGGGTAAGCGTCGGCGTTGGCGCTGTTGGTCAGGCTGACGCGGGTGTCGGCGGGAATCACCACACCGTTGGCGGCCAGGCTGGCGGGGCCGTTGTCGGCGGTGATGAACTTGCCAGCGCGGTTTTTCACGCTGCCGAAGGTCAGTTTGTTCTGCTTGGCGTACACCAGTTCCACGTAGCCGATCGAGCCGGGGGTGCTTTTCACGATGCCGGCCACGCCGTCGTTGCCTTTGGCGCCGGTGCCCACGGGCCAGCTCAGGGAGTTGCCGGTGCCGACCTTGTTCTTCCACTCGCTGCTGACTTTGCTGAGGTAGTCGCTCCAGACGTAGGTGGTGCCGCTGCCGTCACTGCGGCGGGCCACGGTGATGGGCAGGGGGGGAATGGTCATGCCGGGGTTCAGCTTGGCAATGGCGGGATCGTTCCAGGTTTTGATTTTGCCCAGGTAGATGTTCGCCAGGGTGGGGCCGTCGAATTTCAGAGCTCCGGTCACGCCGGGCAGGTTGTAGGCAGGAACGACTGCGCCGATGGCGGTGGGGATGTGCAGCAGCTTGGCGGGCGCGGCCTTCATGGCCTCGTCGCTCATGGGGTTGTCACTGCCGGCGAAGTCCACGGTGCGCTCGGTGATCTGTTTCTGGCCCGCGCCGCTGCCCACCGACTGGTAGTTCACGGCCACGCCGGCAGAAGTTTTATACTCGGCGAACATCTTGCTGTACAGCGGGTAGGGAAAGCTGGCGCCCGCGCCGGTCAGGGTGCTCTGGGCGGCGGCGGTGCTGATCGTTAAGAGGGCACTGAGGCCCAGCAGGGTCTTTTTCATACGTCTGGCAGTTTGCTGGCGTTCTGTCAGGCGAAAGTCACCCGATTGTCAGCGTTCTGTCAGCCAGGCGAAGCTCAAGGCGCGCGTCAGTATCCTCACGGAGCCGAAATACGGAGCACAGACAAGGTGCCCAGAAAAGCAGAGAAGAAAGGCGCAGACGGCCCGCCCAGAACGAATACGCGGCCCGCACGGTATGATGCGCGGGTGACCGTGTCCCCGAACTCGCCTTACTCCTCTCACGACAGCACCCGCAACAGAATTCAGACGGAGGCCGCCCGGCTGTTCGTCGCCAGCGGGTATCACGGCGTGAGCATGCGCGAGGTGGCCGAGGCCGTGGGCGTCACGAAGCCCGCCCTGTACCACCACTTCGCGGACAAAGAAGCGCTGTTCCTGGCGCTGCTGGAGGGGGCGTTGTCTTCACTGAGCCGCCTGATCGAGCACGCGCAGGCCCAGCAGGGCATCCGGGCACAGCTCGGTACGCTGGTGGCTGAACTGCTGGACACGGCGCCCGAGCAGCGTGTGGGCCTGCAACTCGCTAGCGAATTACGGCACGTCTCGCCGGACCGCCGCGCCGCCTTCGAGTCCGAGTACCGCCGGGTGTGGATGGGCGGCCTGATCGCCCTGATGACCGCCGCCGCCCAGCGCGGAGAATTGCGGGCCGACCTGCCGCCCGCCGCGCACGCCCGCACCTTCCTGGCCCTGACCTTTCCGCTGGTGAACGGCCCCGCCATGCCGGACGCCCGCAGCACCGCCCAGGCCCTGCTGAGCATTTACCTGGACGGCGCGACCCCCCGTTAAACGGGGGCTTCAAAGGTGGGCTTCAGGCGTCCACGCCGACGATCTCAGTGATGTTCCGCACCCCGTCGCGCTCCAGCAGGGTGTTCAGGTCGCGGTTGATCCGGGCCACCAGGCCGGGCCCCTGGTAGATCAGGGCGCTGTACACCTCAACCAGGTTGGCCCCGGCGCGGAGTTTGACGTAGGCGTCCTCGGCGGTGAAGATACCGCCCACCCCGACGATGGGCAGGGTGCCGCGCAGCTGACGGTAAGCCGTGCGCACGAGTTCGGTGCTGCGCTGCGTGAGGGGCCGGCCGCTCAGACCGCCGGCCTCGTCTCTGGCGGCGCTGCGTAGACCTTCGCGCGACAGGGTGGTGTTGGCCACGATCACGCCCGCCGCTCCGGCGTCCTGCACCGCCTGCAAGCTCGCCTCGAAGTCGGCGGGATGCAGGTCCGGGGCCAGCTTGACCAGCACCGGGGGGCGCGTCAGGGTCTGTACGCGGCCCTCCTCGACCTCCTGCACCACTGCCCGCACCAGTGCCCTCAGGTCATCGGCCGCCTGAAGCGCGCGCAGACCGGGCGTGTTGGGGCTGCTGACGTTGACCACGAAGGCGTCCGCGACAGCCTGCAAGGCGCGTACGCAGCGCAGGTAATCCTGCACGGCGTCCTCGTTGGGCGTGACCTTGTTGCGGCCAATGTTCACCCACACCGGCACTGGCCGGGCCTTCAGGGCGTTCAGGCGGGCATGCAGGGCCGCCGCGCCCCCGTTGTTGAAGCCCATGCGGTTGATCAGGGCCTGGTCTTCCGGCAGGCGGAACAGGCGCGGGCGATCGTTGCCGGGCTGCGGCAGCGGCGTGACCGTGCCGACCTCCAGAAACCCGAAGCCCAGGGCGCTGAAAGCCGGAACCGCCACGCCGTTCTTGTCCAGGCCCGCCGCCAGGCCGACCGGTGACGCAAAAGTCTGAGCCCACAACGTCTGCTCCAGGGCGCGGCAATCCGGGGACGTGAACGACCGGAGTCGCTCCAGCCCAGCGACCTGCGAGACTACTTCTAAGCCGCGCAGGGTCAGGTGGTGGGCCTTTTCGGCGTCGAGACGAAACAGCAGCGGCTTCACGAGGGACGGGTACACGCCCCTCAGGATACCGCCCGGCTGGTGCGCCGTCCTGCAACGGCAGGGGCCACCCTCACGAGGCGACCCCTAGCGGAACAAAGGTGAATTTTACCGACCTGCGGGGGCTTAAACGCCCTTCAGACCCGGCATGGCTTTCAGGACGGGCGTGCCGCTTCCGCCGTCGAAGGCGTCGATCTCCTGGATGAAGCGCTCGAACAGATAACGGCTGTCGTGCGGGCCGGGGGACGCTTCGGGGTGGTACTGCACCGAGAACACCGGGTAGCGGCTGTGGGCCATGCCCTCCAGCGTGCCGTCGTTGAGGTTGACATGGGTGGGAATGAAGGCCCCGCCTGGGATGCTGTCGATGTCCACCGCGTAGCCGTGGTTCTGTGAAGTGATCTCCACCGTGCCCGTCAGCAGGTTCTTCACGGGCTGGTTGCCGCCGCGGTGACCGAACTTCATCTTGAAGGTGGTGCCGCCCGCCGCCAGGCCCAGGATCTGGTGCCCCAGGCAAATTCCGAAGGTGGGCAGCAGGCCCATCATCTCCCAGGCGGTCTTGTGCGCGTAGGTGGGGGCGGCGGGGTCGCCGGGGCCGTTGCTCAGAAAGAGGCCGTGCGGTTGCAGGGCCATGATCTGTGCCGGAGTGGTCTGCGCCGGCACCACGATGGGTTCGATGCCCACTTCCGAGAGCCGCTCGATGATGGTGTGCTTGATGCCGAAATCCATCAGCACCACGCGCTTGCCGTGGCGCAGGGTCGGGAAGGCGTAGGGCAGCGGCGTCGTGACTTCGCGGGTCATGTCGTGCCCGTCGATGTCCTGGTGGTCACGCGCGCGCTGCACGTACACCTGCTCCTCCTCGGGCGAGAACTCGCCGTAAGGGTCGGTGGGGTGCGTAAAACTGCGGTGCGCGATGACGCCCTTGACCACGCCGCCGGTGCGGAGCCTGCGCACCAGGGCGCGGGTGTCGATGCCCTGAATGCTGACCACGCCGTGGAGCTGCATGAACTCCTCCAGCGACTGCTGGGCGCGGTAATTGCTGTACTCACCGCTGAATTCACGCGAGATGAACCCGCGCACATACGGCTTGTTCGACTCCATGTCGTAGATCGCCACGCCGTAATTCCCGACGTGCGGGTAAGTGATGGTCACGATCTGACCGTTGTAACTGGGGTCGGTCATAATCTCCTGATACCCGGTCATGGACGTGTTGAACACCACCTCGCCCACCGTTTCCCCACGGTGCCCGAAAGCGTACCCCCGGTACACGGTGCCGTCTTCCAGGGCCAGAATGGCGCGTTCTTTGCGAATCATGTGAATACCTCCATACCGCCTCGCCGGGCGCGTTTCATGGTGGAAGCGGGCAGCTTACCCGTCCTCAAGGCAACAGTCTAGAACATTTGACAAAAGAACGCAGTGATTTTGTCCGAGCAGAGCGAGTGAATTTGAACGAGCAGGACGAAGAATGGAGCGCTCTGCGGTGCCCTTCCATAGAGCGCGTAATTCGGAGAACTGCTTTAGCGTGCCGGCTCAGCCCGCAGGCCAGGTGAAGCAGATGAACTTCGGAGCCTGTTCCATCCAGACAACCCGGTTCAGTCAGCGCAATCAGGTCAGGGCCTTGAGCATGGCAATTTCGTTGCAGTTCTCGAAGAAGGCGCAGCGCTGGCACTCGCTCCAGACTTTCGGGTGCAGGTTCGTTTTCTCGATACGCGTGAACCCGCAGCGCTCGAAAAAGGTCTGCTGATATGTCCACGCGAACAGGGTAGGCAGGTCGATGGCGCGGGCCTCGGACTCGCAACTCAGGACGAGCTGTTTGCCCAGCCCACGCCCCTGCATATGGGGGTGAACCGCCAGCCCGCGCACCTCGGCGATGTCCGGCGCGAGCATGTGCAGCCCGCACACCCCCACCAGCCCGCCCGGTTTCCCCTCGTGAGGTTCGGCCAGCACCAGGTGAAAATCCCGAATGGTCTCGGCCAGCAGGGTACGCGAACGCACCAGCATCTGCCCCCGGCTGGCCCAGTAGCCGATGAGTTCGTGAATGGCTTCGATGTCCGACAGTTTGGCTTTGCGTGTCTCCAGCGGCGCGTCCGGGTGAACATCCGGAATGGCGATGGAGTCCAGCGAGAGCAGGGTCATGTGGCTGGTTCCCGGGGGGGCTGCGCCTGCGGCTGAAACAGGGTGTGCTTCCACACCTGCTCCTGCTGAATCCAGCCCCTCGTCAGGCCACTGACGACCTGCGGAGCATGCGGGAGAGCCGCCTCGATTTCGCCCACCTTGGCGGGAACGAAGCCGTAGCGTTTCCAGTAGTCGCCGGCCTCGCTGGAGAACAGGTACACGATCCGGTCGCCGCGCAGCGAAGCGTGCGTGAGGGCCGAAAGCACCAGGGCCCGCCCCAATCCACGCGAACGCATGGCAGGAAGAACGGCGGTGGAACGGATCAGGCTGGCGCCTTGGCCCTGTTCCAGGCCGATGCAACCGGCGGGCCGGCCGTCCAGGTCGGCGATCCAGTACGTGCAGCCCTCATCCAGGGTGACGCTCGATGTATGCAGGCCAGTGCGTTCAAGCAGGTCGACCACCACCGGGAGATCGGTAGGCAGGGCTTGCCGGATTTTGATGTGCTGGTCAGTTAAGGTCATGTGGTACTCCTTGAGGGGTGGGGGGCGACGGGCTGAAATGGCCGGAATCAGTGTCGTCGTCGCATCTCTGACCTTCCCGCCCTGCTCACGTCAGTTCTCCAGCGCCTGGCGGGCGTTCCGGATGGCTTCCCGCACGCGCTCGGGGGCGGTGCCGCCGTAACTCTGGCGGCTGCGGACACTTTCCTCGACGGTGAGGGCCTGCGCCACCTGGGCGTTCAGGAGGGGGTGGGCGCCCTGCAATTCCGCGTCGGCCAGTTCCCACAGTTGACGGCCGCTGCGGCTGGCGAGGCCCACCAGCCCGCCCACGACCTCGTGCGCCTCGCGGAAGGGAACGCCACCGCGGGCCAGGAAGTCGGCCACGTCGGTCGCGGTGCTGTACCCGCGTGCAGCAGCCGCTTTGGTCACGTCGGCGTGCCAGACGGTCTTGGGCATCATCTCGGCGTACAGGCGCAGCACGATGCTGAGGGTGTCGTAGCTGTCGAACACGCCTTCCTTGTCCTCCTGCAAGTCCTTGTTGTAGGCCAGAGGCGTGCCCTTCACGACCGTCAGCAGGCCCATCAGGTTGCCGAACACGCGCCCGGCCTTGCCACGGCTCAACTCGCTCACGTCTGGGTTTTTCTTCTGCGGCATGATAGAAGATCCGGTGGTGTGGCTGTCGGGCAGCGTCAGAAAGCCGAACTCGAAGGTGGAATACAGAATCAGTTCTTCACTGAGGCGCGAGAGGTGCGCCGCGAGGATGGCGCAGGCCGAGAGGAATTCCAGCGCGAAGTCACGGCTGCCCACGCCGTCCAGGCTGTTGGCGGTGGGGCGCGCAAAGCCCAGGGCCTCGGCGGTCATGTGCCGGTCGAGCGGCCAGGGCGTGCCGGCCAGCGCCGAACTGCCCAGCGGGGACTCGTCCATACGCGCAGCGGCGTCGCGCAGGCGGCCCTCATCGCGTTCCAGCATGGCGACGTAGGCCATGAACCAGTGCGAGAGCAGGATGGGCTGCGCCACCTGAAGGTGGGTGTACCCCGGCAGAAGCACCTCGTCCTGCAGGTGCTTCTCGGCCTCGGCCAGCATGACGCGCCGCAGTTCGCGGGTTTTGCCAGCCAGGTCAAGGGCGGCTTCTTTCGTGAACAGCCGGAAATCCACCGCCACCTGGTCGTTGCGGCTGCGGGCAGTGTGCAGTTTGCCGGCCACCGGGCCGATGCGGTCACGCAGCGCGGCTTCCACGTTCATGTGAACGTCCTCGCGGTCGAGGCGCCACTCGAAATTCCCGGCGCGAATGTCGGCCAGCACGCTGTTCAGCCCGTCCGAAATCTGCCCGACTTCCTCAGCGGTCAGAATGCCCTGCTTGCCCAGCATGGCGACGTGCGCCAGCGAACCGCGAATGTCCTGCTCATACAGGCGCTGGTCGAAACCCACCGAGGCGTTGAACAGTTCCACCAGGCCGTCGGTGGCCTCGGCAAAACGGCCACCCCAGAGTTTCTTGTCGGTGTTTTTCGTGTGGTTGTTCGTCATCATTGGCTCCACCCCCATCTTGCCTCAATCGCCGTGCGGGGTAGACGAAGTGGATGCTACAAGCTATGCGAGTTAAACGCAAACTTATTCAGCCGGAACTTTCGGTTCTGTAAATAGCCCGGATACCGAGCCTTCAGCTCCGGCAGCGACGACCTCAGCGGCCATCTTCCTCTGCTACGGCAGCCAAAGGAGGCCTGTCGACCGCTTTTACCATAACCATCGGCGGCGGACTGCCAGGGTAAGCCAGGACATACGGCTCATCAGTTTCGGCGTACCCCAGGGCCGTGTAAAAGGGAACGACTTCCAGATTGAACTGGCTGACCGCCAGCAAAACGCGGCGGAGCCCCCGTTGGCGGGCCTCATCCTCAACAGCGGCCACCAGCTGGCGGCCCAGGCCACACCCTCGCGCCTCCGGCAAAACTGCAAGTTTATTCAGAATGAGCGTATATATACCATCTGGCCCGAAGCCGACGCAGCTCACCACCTCTCCCCCACTGTCCACCGCCACGAACCCTCCTGCCCCGTCCGTGAACAGCGAGCGTTCCAGATCGGCGGTGGTCGTGCGGTTCCAGCTCGACCGGGCGTCCATGCCCGCCTGCATCATCACGCGGTGGAAGTCCGGCAGGTCGGCGCGGCCCAGGCGGCGAAGCGTGAAGGCGGAGTGCAGCGTCACGGCGTCCCATCCAGCAGCGTGAGGCGCATTTCCGGGCTGGTCGAGTCGACGAAACCCAGGCGCTGATACAGGCCACGGCCCATCGGCGCGGCGTTCAGGTTCACGCTGCGCAGGCCGCGTCGGCGGGCCTCCTGCAAGGCCGCGTGCATCAGCGCCTCGGCCAGGCCCTGACGGCGGTGCCCAGGCGCCACGTACATGTTCAGGACATGCGCCCTGTGCAGGGCAGGATCCTGCAGGGTGGGAATTTTCGGGTGAAACATCAGGCCCACGCCCGCCACCACCTGCCCGGTGTGATGAGCCGGATCAGCGTGCTGGGCCAGAAAAGCCACGTACTCGCCGGCAGCTATGGCGTTTCCGAGCCAGCCTGTCCACAAGTCCTGCTGGGCCGCCGCGCCGTCAGGGGTCAGGCTGCCCATGTCCACGAACATCTGCCCCCGGTGCAAGGCAATCACCGCCGCGTCCTGCGGGCCAGCGGGGCGCACGGTGTAAGCGTCAGGAAGGGTCATCGGCTGTCAGGATAAAGCGCATTTCCTCGCTGGGCTGAAACCCCAGCCTGGCGTAGGTGGGGCGCCCGGCCCCGGAAGCGTGCAGGGTAACCACGGTGACGCCGCGCCTGCGGCATTCCTGCAGGGCAACGTCAACAAGGTGCCGGGCCAGGGCGCGCCCACGGTGCTCGGGCGAGACGTAGACGTTCAGGATGTACGCCCGCACCGGCCCTTCGGACAGGGCGCTGGGCGGCAGATCCTGCCACAGTACGCCCGCACCAGCAATGACGGTGTTCCGATGCTCGACCAGGAAACCCGTGTATGTGCCGTTGTCCAGCGAACGCCTGTGCCAGATCAGCGAGCCCGCGTGTGCCCGGCGCAGCTTCTCCGTGTCCGCGCCCATGTCGAGGAACATAGCTTCGCGGTGGAACTGAATGAGACCTACTGCGGAAATATCGCTTGTTTTGTGGCGATATTTCCCGAACCGAGTGAGCAGCAGAAAAGACGCGCTGCGGAAAATGGAAGAGGATGGCGGTGCTTTCCCGTCATCATCTGGAATTGGACGCTGTGCGTCTAAGTTCGGCATCGGCCGGTGCGGCGAGGCGCCAGGAGTAACCGTCTGGCCAGGTCACCCGGTCGGAGATTGAAGGGGTCGTCACCACACCATCATGCTGTCAAAAAGTGTCCCGGGCTGGGCAGCAAGGGCCGTTCAGTACAGGGCGCTGGACTTCGTGATCATCAGCTTCAGTTCGTGCGGGCTGGTGGCGGCGTCCAGCGCAGTGTCTATGCTGATCAGCCCGTTGCGGTAAAGCTCCACCAGGTGCTGATCGAAGGTGTGCATGCCGCGCAGGTTGTCTTCCTGGAGGGCGTCCTTGATCAGGTTCGTTTTGGTCTCGTCGCGGATGTATTCCTGCACCAGGGGCGTGTTCAGCAGGACTTCGTTGCCCAGCACGCGGCCGGTGCCGTCGGCGCGTTTCAGCAGGCGCTGGCTGACGATGCCCAGCAGCGAATCCGAGAGCTGGTAACGGATTTCCTCGCGTTCGTGCGGCTGGAAGAAATCGATGATGCGGTTGACGCTGCGAATGGCGTCCTGCGTGTGCAGGGTGCTGATGACCAGGTGCCCCGTCTGGGCGGCGCTCAGGGCAGCCTCGACGGTCTCCTTGTCGCGCATCTCACCGATCATGATGACGTCCGGATCCTGCCGCATGGCGTACTTCAGGGCCGTGCGAAAGTCCTTGGTGTCATTGCCCACTTCACGCTGCACCACGATGCTCCTGCGGTTTTTGTGCAGGATTTCCAGCGGATCTTCGATGGTGATGATGTTGTACGGGTAGTGGCGGTTGAGGTGATCGATGATGGTCGCTACCGTGGTGCTTTTCCCGCTACCGGTCGGCCCCGTGACCAGCACCAGGCCGCGGCTGCGGGTGGCCAGGTCGGTCAGCGTCTCGGTGGGCAGGCCCAGCGCCTCGAAGGTAGGAATGGCGTCGATCAGGACGCGCATCACCAGGCCGACTGCGCCGCGCTGCCGGAAGATGTTGCAGCGGAAGCGCCCCAGGCCCGCGACGCTGTACGCAGTGTCCAGTTCGTTGCGGTACTCGAAGTCCTCCCACTGCTCGGGCGTCAGGATGCTCTGGGCCAGGGCCGCCGTGTCGGCCGGTTTCAGCGGCACCGAACCGAACGGCGCCAGCAGGCCGTCCACGCGGCCCATCGGGGGACTGCCGGCCTGCAGGTGAATGTCCGAGGCGCGGCGGGACACCATGGTGTTCAGCAGTTCGTCCAGGGTCATGAGTGCGCTCCATTATTCGCGCTCAGGGGCATATTGTCGATGAGCCGCACGCCGAACATGCGGGCCGCGATCAGAATGCGGTTAAAAGGATCCTCCGCAATCCTCGGGGTCTCCTGCAAGTTGCTGTCTACGACCGTCAGGTAATCCAGTTGGGCGTCCGGTTCAGTCTTCAGGACGTTCAGGCCGGCCTGTTTCAGGGCCTGGGTGTCGCGTTCCCCTGCCGCATAAGCGGCCTGCACCGCCCGCAGGGCACGCGAGAGCACCGTGGCCCGCGCTTTCTGCTCCTCGTTCAGGTAGCTATTGCGGCTGCTCAGCGCCAGGCCCAGGCTCGCGGCCTCCTCCGAGCGCACGGTGGGCACGCCCACCACCTCCACCGCCACGTTCAGGTCGGTGATCATGCGGCGCAGCACGGCCACCTGCTGCCAGTCCTTCTCGCCCAGAAACACCTTATCGGGCCGCACCAGGTTCAGGAGTTTCAGCACCACCGTCGCCACACCCGTGAAATGCCCAGGCCGCGACAACCCGTCCAGCGTGTCGGAAACGCCATTCACGCTGACGCGGGTGCTGAAGCCTGGCGGGTACATGTTCGCGTCGCTGGGGGCAAACACGAAGTCCACCCCGGCGCTCCGCGCCACCTTCAGATCCCGCTCCAGGTCACGCGGATAACTGGCGTAGTCCTCGTTGGGGCCGAATTGCAGCGGGTTCACATAGATGCTGAGCACCACCGTGTCGCACGATTGCCGCGCCCAGCGCATCAGCGTGGCGTGACCGTCATGCAGATACCCCATGGTCGGCACGAACCCGACGGTGCCCCTGCCTTGCAGCGCGGCCCGCAACTCTGCGGGATCGGTAAACACCTGCGGCTCAGTCACGCTGACCGTCCAACCCCAGAGCGCCCACCACGGCGTCCAGCACCCACGAAATGACCGTCAGGAGCAGCGCCCCGATGATCGCCGCGCCGAAGCCGTTCACGTTGAGCGCGGTCACGGACGCCACCAGCCACAGCACCACCCCGTTGACCACCAGCGTGAACAGGCCCAATGTCAGGACGTTGACCGGCAGCGACAGCAGCATGAGCACCGGGCGAATCAGGGCATTCACGATCCCCATGACCAGCGCCGCCAGCAGCACGCTCAGGGCATCTGCCCCCGGCGCGAACGACACCCCGCCGTACACCTGTGTCAGCAGATACAGGGCCACCGCATTCACGATCAGCCGTAACAGGAATCCCATACCAACAGCATAAAGGGTGGGTAGGAAGTGATGAGTGGTCAGTGGAAAATCAGTGGAAAAAGCCGCTGTGATAAGCCCCAAAAGGAACACCTGCCGCTCAAAGCGTCCCACCGCACGACTGACCGCAAGGTTCGTGAAGGCCGTCTGGCGCGTCAGCGCCAGGGCTTATTGCGCGTCACGGGACAACAGGTGTGAGCCGGAAACGGGGCGAGGTGAGCAAACACAACAGCACCTGGGACGACTCCTGCCCAGTGCAACGCCCGCTCCCCCTGGGATGAGGGGTTGGGGAGGTGGGCCAATTCAGGCGATCTTCCCACTCTCCCTCTTCCACCCCGCCGTTACGCCCCCAGCGAAATGCCGGGTAAACTTGGGGTATGTCCGCTGCCCCGACTACCCTTGTTTTGATCGACGGTCACGCGCTGGCCTTCCGCTCCCTGTTCGCGCTGAGGCGCGGTGAGCCGCACGTTCCGCGCCTGTCGAACAGTGCGGGCGAGGCCACCGACGCCATCCAGGGGTTCCTGAGCATGACCCTGCGACTGGCCAGGCAGCGCAGCAATCAGGTGATCGTGGTGTTCGACCCGCCGGTCAAGACCTTCCGGCACGAGCAGTTCGAAGGGTACAAGGCGGGCCGGGCCGACGCGCCGAGCGACCTGTCGGGGCAGATCAACCGCATCCGGGAAATCGTGGACGCGCTGGGCTTGCCGCGCATGGAGGTGAACGGCTACGAGGCGGACGACGTGATCGGCACCCTGACGCGCATGGCCGAGGGCACGAACATGCAGGTGCGGATCGTGACCAGTGACCGCGACTCTTACCAGCTCCTGGATGACCACGTGCGCGTGATCGCCAGTGATTTCTCCTTGGTCGGCCCCGACGAGGTGCTGGAAAAGTACGGCGTGACCGTCAAGCAGTGGGTAGACTTCCGCGCCCTGACCGGGGACGCCAGCGACAACATTCCCGGCGCGAAGGGCATCGGGCCGAAAACGGCGGCGAAACTGCTTCAGGAGTACGGGAACCTGGAGAAGATGTACGAGGCCGCGAAAGCGGGGACGCTGAAGCCCGACGGCGTGCGTCAGAAACTGCTGGACAGTGAGCAGGACGTGGAGTTCAGCCACAAGCTGTCGTGTATGGTGACGGATCTGCCGCTGGACGTGACACTGGGAACGCCGCGCGGCGAGGGCAATCCGGAGCGGCTGCAGGAGTTGCTGCTGGAACTGGAGTTGCACACCATTCGCAAACAGGTGGCGGCCCTGAACGCGGCGGAGAATGCGGGCGATGCCCTGCCGGACTCCGTGCTGGACGAGCAGGCCGAAGCCGAGGGCGCAGGCCGGGTGGCCGCGCTACCCGACATGACCATTGCCGCCTGGAAAACGCCTGCGCAGGACGTGGTGTGGGGCTACGTGCTGTCGCGCGAGGACGACCTGACGGCGGCCCTGACCGAAGCGGCGACCTTCAAAGGCGGCGTGGCCCGCGTTGCGCCCGTCACGGAACCCGACGAGTGGCAGCAGGCCGAACCGCCCGCGCCCGTGAGCCTGTTCGGGGACACCGAACCCCTCACGAAGAAACAGCAGAAGGAACTGGAGAAAGCGCAGAAGGACGCCGAGAAGAAACGCGCCAAACTGCGGGCCGAATTTCCCTGTACCGTGAACGAGGAAGAATTCGTGGGCCAGCGCACCGTGACGGCGGCGGGCGCCAAGGCCCTGGCGGCCCACCTGAGCGTGCGCGGCCTGCACCTGGAGCCCGGCGACGACCCCCTGCTGATGGCTTATCTGCTCGATCCGGCAAACATGAACATGCCGCTGACCGTGAAGCGTTACATGGACATGGAATGGCCCAGCGACGCGGCCACCCGCGCCGCCATCACCGCGCACCTGCTGAACGAGTTCCCCAGCCTGCTTGACCCGGCCCGCCGCAAGCTGTACAACGACATGGAAAAACCCCTGTCCGCCGTGCTCAAGCGCATGGAAGTGCGCGGCGTGAAACTGGACAGCGAGTACATCCAGACCATGAATCTTCAGGCGGGCGTGACGCTGGCGGAACTGGAACGCCAGATTCACACGCACGCGGGCGAGGAATTCCAGATTCGCAGCCCCAAGCAACTGGAAACCGTGCTGTACGACAAACTGGGCCTGGCCAGCAGCAAGAAGACCAAGCTGACCGGCCAGCGCAGCACCGCCGTTTCCGCGCTCGAACCCCTGCGCGAGGAACATCCCATCATTCCCCTGCTGCTGGAATACCGCGAACTGGATAAGCTGCGCGGCACGTACCTGGAGCCATTACCGAACCTGGTGAACCCGCGCACCGGGCGGCTGCACACCACTTTCGCGCAGACGGCGGTGGCCACCGGCCGCCTGTCGAGCCTCAACCCCAACCTTCAGAACATTCCTATCCGCAGCGCTCTGGGCCGCGAAATCCGCAAGGGCTTCATCGCCGAGGCGGGCTTTTGCCTGATCAGCGCCGACTACTCGCAGATTGAACTGCGACTGCTGGCCCACATTGCCGACGACCCCCTGATGCAGCAGGCCTTCAACGAGGGCGCGGATATTCACCGCCGCACCGCCGCGCAGGTGCTGGGCCTGGACGAGGCCACCGTGGACGCCGGGCAGCGCCGCGCCGCCAAGACCGTGAACTTCGGCGTGCTGTACGGCATGAGCGCCCACCGCCTCAGCAACGACCTCGGCATTCCGTACGAGGAAGCGGCGGGGTTCATCAAGACGTACTTCGATACGTACCCTGGCATCCGCCGGTACATCGACCAGACCCTCAGTGCCGGGCGCACCAAAGGGTATGTAGAAACCCTGTATGGACGCCGCCGCTACGTCCCTGAACTGAACAGCAGCAACCGCAACGTCCGCGAAGCTGGCGAGCGCCTGGCGTACAACATGCCCATTCAGGGCACCGCCGCCGACATCATTAAGCTGGCCATGATCGAACTGGACGGCAAACTCGACGACCTGGGCGCCAGGTTGCTGCTTCAGGTTCACGACGAACTGCTGATCGAGGCCCCGTGCGACCGCGCCGACGACGTGGCCGCCGTCACCCGGGAAATCATGGAAGGGGCCGCGCAACTGAAGGTTCCGCTGGCGGTGGAAGTCGGCGTGGGGCCCAACTGGTACGACACGAAATGAAAAGCGACACCTTGACCGTCAACCGCCACGCTTTGCTTAGGTTCATGAACGAAGGCGACAAATCAGCGAACGGACATCACTCGTCCATGACGGCCTTCCTCGGCGAACCACTGGCAGCGGCTCTGATGCTGCATTACCTGAAGGGGCAGGGGAAAAACGCTGAAATCGTAAGCTGGAAGGTAACACCTGGCACTACCAAAGGCCAGCGACTGGATGTCTGGATTGCTGATGGTGCTGGGACGCTTTACCAGACCGAAATCAAGATGTGGGCTGGAAATGCCATTGGCGGCCTACGCCTGAAACCGGGCCTCACCAGGGACGAACTGAGCGAACGTGGTCGCAAGCAGTGGGCGGAACGTCTCTGGAACTCAGAAAAAAATGAGTTTCTGGCGGAGGCGGTCGGCAAAGTGCTCAAGCCCATGCAACCACCTGTCGGTTTCCCAAACCCCAGCATTCAGCCCCTTCTCCTTCTGTGCTTGTGGTGGCTGGTACAACCTACCGAAGAACAGGGGCCGTGGTTTCACGTTCCAATTCAGCACGATCGATTCAAGACAGTCAACGTGTTCTCCCTGACGGCCTATCTGATGTCTCTGGAGGAGGAGAACTTGACCCTGTACATGCCCGTAGTCAAAGAACGGTTGAACTGGTTACGCCTTCTGCTGCCAGGTGAACCAAGCCCGTAACCGATTCAAAAAGAAAAACTCCTACCCGCAGGCAGGAGTTCCTTGACGGCTTGCTTCAGCGGTTTTTGGCGGCTTCGATCAGGGCGGGCACGATCTGGTTGACGTCCCCGACAATGCCGTAGTCAGCAACTTTGAAGATGGGCGCTTCGGCGTCCTTGTTGATGGCGATGATGTTCTTGCTTTTGCCCATGCCCGAGAGGTGCTGCACGGCGCCGCTGACGCCCAGGGCAATGTACGCCTTGGGTTGCACGGTTTTGCCAGTCTGGCCGACCTGTTCGGCGTAGGGTCGCCAACCGGCGTCCACGACGGCACGGGTCGCGCCGACGCCCGCGCCGATCTGGTCGGCGAGGCCTTCCACCAGGGCAGAGAAGATCTCGGGGCTGCCCACGCCGCGTCCACCCGTGACGATCACGTCGGCCTCGGTGAGGGCCACGCGGCTGGTCTTCTCGACGCTCTTGCCGGTAATTTCCACGCGCACAGCGGGCAGATTCAGTTCGATGTCGTACTGCTCGCCCGCGCTGGCGGCGGGTTCGGCGGGGTTGAAGGAACCAGGTTTGGCGGTGACCACCACGACGCTGCCCTCGGCCTCCACGGTTTCGGTGACGCGGGCCAGGTACGTGTAGCGCTGGGCCTGCACGGCAGCGCCGTTCGCGCTGAGGTTGATGACGTCTTCCAGGTAAGGCGCGTCCAGTTTCACGGCCACCCGCGGGGCGTACTCGCGCCCGCTGCGGCTGCCGCCGATGATGACCAGGTTGGCCTCGCCTTCCTGGGCGATCTGCGCGGTGGCCGCGGCCCACGTTTCGGCGTTGTACTGCGCCAGCGCAGGCAGGTCGCCCACCAGCACCTGTTCGGCGTACTGCGCGGCCTCGTTCGCCACGCCCGCCACATCGGCACCCAGCACCAGCAGCGTCACCGGGCCTTCACGGCCGCTCTCACGGGCGGCAGACACCATTTCCAGCGTCGACTTGGCGAGTTTCCCGCCCGTGTGTTCGGCAACAATAAGAATCATGCGATCACCTCAAAAATTGTCATCCCACGTGAATGGGGTTGACTGAATGGGTTTGACTGAATGTTTTGAAACAGGGGGAACCGTCCCCAGCGTCAGGCGATGACTTTCGCTTCGTTGCGCAGCAGGTTCAGCAGTTCGGCGGCGGCGGCCTGGGGGTCTTTCCCGTCGATCATCCTGTTCAGGCGAGCGCGGGTCTGGATCTCGGCGTTCACGGTGCGGACTTTGCCCTGCACGCCGTACTGCTCCAGGGTGTCCTTGCGGAGTTCCTTCTTCTTGGCTTTCATGATGTTGGGCAGGGTGGGGTAACGGGGTTCGTTGAGGCCCTGCTGGGTGGTGACCACGGCGGGGAGGGGGGCGCGGAAGCTCTCGTTGCCTTCGTCCACGTCGTGCCGCCCGGTGAGGGCGTCACCCTCGATGTTCAGTTCGTTCGTCCAGGTGAGTTGCGGCCAGCCGAGGCGCTCAGCGCTGGCGGCCCCAAGCGCTTGAGAATCCCAGTCGGCCTCCTGCCCGCCCACCAGAATCAGGCTGGCGTTCTCGGCCTGAGCCACCTGGGCCACGATCTTGCTGAGGGCCACGGCGTCCAGTTTCTCGATGGTTTCCACGTGAATGGCGCGGTCGACGCCCATCGCCAGGGCGGTGCGCAGGGCGTCCTCGTTGCGCTGCGGGCCGACCGCCAGGGCGATGATCTGCTCGACGGGGGCGCCGCCTTCACGCAGCCTCAGGGCTTCTTCCACGCCGTACTCGTCCATGCCGTCGATGACGACGGTGGTGCCTTCGAGGTCGACGGCGTTGGCGCTAACTTTCACGCGGGCTTCGGCGTCCGGGACTTGCCGGACGAGGGTCAGGATGTTCATGCGTCCTCCAGAATAGCTGCGGGTCTACTCAGCGACAGTGCCGCAGAAACCCGCCGGAATAACTTGTACTCGGTTCAATTTTAACGGGTTTGACTCAAACGTGCTACCCGGACAGGATAACGGTTCGCTCATCAAGGCGGGCTGTACCGGGCGGAGTTGCAGGGGTCTGGACGGGAGACCTTGGCAGGTAGCGCTTGGAAAAGACGGGCGGAATTCTATTTTCCCCGGCAAAGCCCTAGTTCTTTTTCCCCTCTCTCCTGCCCCCTTCCCCTTATTGATAATTTACTTTCAATACGCGGCCTGGTGCAGTAAGCTGCCCCGGTGCTGGGCGTTGAACACTTGACGGTGAAGTACGGGAACCATGTGGCGTTAATGGACGCCACGGTGCGGTTCGATGAGGGCTCGTTCTCCGCGATCATCGGGCCGAACGGCGCGGGCAAAAGCACCTTGCTCAAGACCATGGTGGGCCTGCTGCCCGATCACCAGAATGCCGTGAGGTTTGGCGAGGGCCACCATGCCAGGAAGTGCATCGCTTACGTGCCGCAGCAGCAGACGCTGGACTGGGGCTTTCCGGTCACGGTGTGGGACGCCGCCATGATGGGCCGCACCGGACGCCTCGGGTGGCTGAAGTGGCCCGGTAAAAAAGACAGGGACATCGTGACGGACGCGCTGAAGGAAACTGGGGTGTACGAGCTGCGACACCGCCACATCGGTGCCCTGTCGGGGGGGCAACGCCAGCGCGTGCTGCTGTCGCGCATGCTGGCCCGCCAGGGGCATCTGCTGCTGCTCGACGAACCCATGACGGGGGTAGACGCCGCCACGCAGGAGCAACTCATGGCCCTGCTGCGCGCCCAGGCGGACAAGGGCCGCGCGGTCGTCATGGTCACGCACGACCTGGAACAGGCCCGCCGCTGGTGCGATCACCTCGTTCTGGTGAACCGCCGCATCATTGCCGACGGCACGCCCCAGCAGGTGTACACCCCGCAGAACATCGAGGCCACTTTCAGCAGCAGTTTCCTGGGCCACATGCACGCGGAGGCCTGATGGAGTGGCTGACTGACCCGCTGCAATTCGATTTCTTTGGCCGCGCCCTGATAGCGGTGGTGCTGGTCAGTGTGCTGTGTGCGCTGGTGGGTGCGTGGGTGGTGCTGCGCGGCCTGAGTTATATCGGGGACGCCATGAGCCACGCGGTATTTCCGGGGATCGTGGCGGCGTTCCTGACAAAAGGCAACCTGCTGGTGGGCGCCCTCGTGGCCGCCGTACTGACTGCCCTGGGCATCGGGGCCATCAGCAACCGCAGCGGCCTGAAGCAGGACAGCGCCATCGGCATCGTGTTCGTGGGCATGTTCGCGCTGGGCGTGGTGCTGCTCTCGCGTGCGCCGACCTTCACCACGGACTTGAGCAATTTCCTGATCGGCAACCCGCTGGGCGTCAGCGCGGCCGACCTGTGGGGCGCCCTGGGCGTCACGGTGCTGGTGGGCGGCCTGCTCACCGCCATTCAGAAGGAGTTGCTGCTGGCCTCCTTCGACCCCACCGAAGCCCGCGCCATCGGCCTGCCAGTGCGGCGACTGAACAACCTGCTGCTGGTCATCATCGGGCTGGTGGTGGTGCTGACCGTGCAACTGGTGGGCACCACCCTCAGCGTCAGCTTGCTAATCACGTCCAGCGCCACCGCCCGCCTGCTGGCCCGCAGCCTCCGGAAAATGATCCTGCTGTCGGCCGCTCTGGGCGCCCTGGGCGGCGTCGTTGGCCTGTACCTCAGTTACTACCAGAACATCGCCCCCGGCGCGACCATCGTGCTGGTGAACACGCTGGTGTTCCTGCTGGCGCTGGCCTTCCGGAAACGCGAGCAGTAGGATGACTCCGAACAAGTGGCCGCCTGGTCTGTTGCGGTAGCGAGTGCAAGAAAAGAGAGAGCTGGAAGGCGGGAAGTGAATTCGGGGGCTGTTCCAGTCTTCACAGCGCAGCGTGCCCAGCCTTATGCGTGCCGAGTGGAGAAAAATCAGTCCCCTCTTCGGCCCACAGACCAGGCACAACAAAGCCGGCCCCGTCAAAAGGGCCGGCTTGCTGGAAGGCTTGAGGTTACTTGTCGGTGTCTGTGGCGGCCGGAGGCGTGGTCGGAACCGCACCGGGGGTGGAGGTGGTGCCCGGCGTGTTCGTACCTGGCGTGGTGGGGGCCGTGCCGGCGGCCTTCTCGGCAGCGGCGACGCGCTTGGCCTGGTCGTCCAGAATCTTCTTGAGGTTGTCGGTGGGGTTCAGCGCCTTGACCTGCTTGTCGAGGAAAGCCAGCGAAGCGGTTCTCTGTTTGTCGCCCAGCACCTGCTGTTCCAGTTGCGCCTTGACTTCGCTGTAGGGTCTGGTGGCGGCTTTTTTCAGGTCACGGACGTAAGCGACCGAATAACGCTGGCCGACTTTCACGGCGGGCGTCAGGCTGCCCTCGCCGGCGGCGCGCAGCTGGTCGCCCTGCACGGCCTTGTCCAGCCCGGCGTCGAGTTTCCCGTCGCCAGCCGTCACGCTGCCGCGCTCGCTGACCGTCGCCCCCGCCTTGGTGGCGGCGGTGGTGAAGTCGCCCTGGCCGTTCCAGTCGGCGCGGAAGGCCTGGGCCTGGCCCTGGTCTTTGAAGCTGGCTTCGTCCACGCTGGCGCTGGCGGGCGTCTTGAACTGCTCGAGGTTCTGCTGGTAGGCGGCTTGCAGTTCGGCCTCGGTCACCTTGACATCTTTGGCGCCGTAAGCGGAAAGGGCCTGCGCCATTTCCGCGCGGTTCCCGACGAGATTCAGATTCAGCTTCTTGGCGATGAGGGGCGCGGCGTACCCCTGCAGGAGCTGCTGCACCACCTGGGGTTTCAGGCCGCTGTTGATGATGTCGGAGAGCTGTTCGGGGGGCATCTGGCTGAACATCTGCGCGAGCTGCTGGTTGTTCACGACCTGCGCGACCACGTCCGAATAGGGGATGTTGTGCCCGGCGAGGCTGGCCACCGTGGGATCGGTGACTTTCCATTCCGGGTCGACGTACTCGACCTTCGTGGCTTTTTCCAGGCTGTCGGCCCAGGCTTCCAGCGCGGCGTCTTTCTTCTGGCGGTCGACGGCGGTTTTCACCTGGGTTCTGGTCGCCTCGAAGGGCTTGGTGGCGGCGGGCAGGTACTTCTCGACTTTCACGATGTAGTACTTGCCGCCGCTGGCGACGACGTCGGTCAGGCCGCCCTGCGTGAGGGCGAAGGCGGCGGCCGCCACCTCGCCCGGCAGCACCACCGAGGCCACCGGTTTGGGGCTGCCGTTCTCGATGGGGCCGAGTGCGCCGCCGCGCTCCTTGAATTCGCTGCTGTTTTCGCTGGCCAGCCTGGCGAAATCCGCGCCGCCCTTCAGTTGCCGCAGCAGCGCCTCGGCTTTGGCCTTGTCGGCCACGACGATCTGACGCCCCACGATTTGCGGGTCGGTCTTGAACTGCTCCTTGTTCAGGTCGTAGTAGGTGCGCAGTTCGGCGTCGGTGGCGGCAGGTACGCTTTTTTCAATCTCTTCGACCTTCTTGCGGATGGCCAGCGATTCGCGCACCTGCTGACGGAAACTGGAATCGGTCAGGCCGCGCGACTGCAAGGCGTCCGTCCAGGCCTTGTTGTCTTCCAGGTTGTTGGCTTTGCGAACCTGATCGACTTCCTTGTTGACCTCGTCCCGGCTGACCTGCATGGCCTTGGCGCCTTCCGCGAACATCTTCTGCTGCACCAGCTGCCGCACCGTGAACAACTTGAAGTCGTCGCCCAGCACGCCGGTCTGGGTGCCGGCCAGCACCGGATTGTTGTTCCGGAAAGCGTTCAGCTCCTCGGCCGTCACGGTCTGGTCACCGACTTTTACGGCAGGCGTGCCCTGCTGCTTCTGGCCAAACAGGCCGCCACCGTTGCCACTGAGGGCCGGGGTGAACTGGTAGGCCATGCCGCCCACCATCAGTACGGCGAGGAGGCCCATCAGGCCCTGCTGAAGACGTTTATTTCGACTCACTTGATCTCCTTTGGGGTTAGTGCTAGCGTACCTGAGCTATGCACTCGTAGCTCAGGTGGATAGAGCGTTGGCCTCCGGAGCCAAAGGCCACTGGTTCGAGTCCAGTCGAGTGCGCCACCCAGACACGTCACAGCGCCACCTTGCGGGGTGGCGTTCGTGTTGGTGGGTAGGGCCGACTCCGGAAAGCACACGGGGCGGATTCTAGCACGCAAGGTTAAATGGAGATGAAGGAATGAAAAGCGTCCTGGCGCGGGGTTTTGAAAGAAGGAAACAGGCGGCACCGGGCAGCGCGCGGCCTATGCTGGGGGCCATGCGAGCCTCGCTGCCCCTGTTGCTGTGTTTGGGCCTGGTGGGATGCCAGCAGCGCGGCAGTGACCTGACCGGCCAGGTGCTGTTTACCGCCAACGGCACCTTCGACCCGCAGGCCGATCTGCGCCGGCGCGAGGGCAAAGGCATGCGCTCGGTCGAGTGGCGCAGCAAGCCCCCGCTGCCCGCCTCGGCGGTGCGGGTGGTGTACGACAGCGACGCCCGCCCGCTGGCCTGGCAGATGACTGTCGAGCGCCCCACCTTCACGCCCACCGACCTGCGCGGCAGCGGCCCGCGCCCGGTGGACACGCCGCGCGGCCATGCCACGCTGTTTACGCAGGGCCGCCTGAACGGGGTGCTGCTGGTGCGCAGTGGCCCCCGGGAGTTCACGCTGCTGACCCGCGCTTACGCCGAACAGCACGACCCGGCGGCCCTGCCGGCCTTCCGGCCCGCGCCCTGAAGGTTTTAAGGGTTAACCGCGCACGGCGTTGCGCCCGGCGTTCTTGGCCTCGTACAGGCGCGCGTCGGCCCGGCCGAACAGCGTGTCCAGGTCATCGGCGGCGCTGCGGAAAGAGGCTACGCCAAAACTGGCGGTGATCTGGTGGCTCGCCACCGGCGCGTGGGAGACCTCCTGGCGCAGGCGCTCGGCCATCACCAGGGCGTCGGGCCGCGCCAGGCCAGGCAGCACCACCACGAATTCCTCGCCGCCCCAGCGGCCCACCACGCCGCCACTGCCGCCCACGTTGCGGCGCAGGCGTTTGGCGAAAGAGCGCAGCACGTCGTCCCCGGCCCCGTGTCCGAACCCGTCGTTCACGCGCTTGAAATGGTCGATGTCGGTCACAATGACGCTCAGGGGAGTGGCGGTCTTGCGGGCGTGCTGAATGGTGCGCCGCAGCTCTTCTTCCAGCGCGGCGCGGCCCAGCACGCCGGTCAGGGCGTCCTTGCGGGCGGCGGCCAGCTGGTCGGTGGTCTCCTCGTGCAGCATCAGGTGCTGCTCGATAAAGCGCATGGTCAGAAAACCCAGCGCGGTGACGCTTACGGCGCTGAACAGCCCCGCCAGCAGCACCTGCATGTCTGCCGGCGAGGGGCGCTGCCCGGTCAGGAACAGCGAAACCAGCGCCAGCAGAAGTATCCCGGCCACCGTCAGGCCCGAGAGCGAATTGAAGGCCAGAAAAGCCAGCAGAATCACGACATTGCACCACACCAGTACGCCGCCCAGATGCTCCGCACCGGCCAGACTCTGGCGCATCAGCAAGATCAGGGCCAGGGCGGCCACCAGGACGACGGCGCGCATGGCCTTGCGGGAGCGCAGGGGCGCGTCGCTGGGCAGCAGCACGGTTCCCAGAACCAGCACGGCCAGGCCGGCCAGCCAGGTGCGGGCGTCGAGCAGGCGCGCGTCCAGTGGGAGGGCGCGGCTGCTCACCCAGAACACGAAATAGGTGAGGTAAATGGCCGACATCGACCAACTGACCCGCTCACGCAACTGCTCCAGATTGTCCAGGGTATTCAGGGATTCCGTCATGGGAAGTGTTTCACGCTCGTGCAGAAGGACGACGACAGAGGGCGGGCAGCAGGAATACCCGGCAAACACCGGGATCAGGAAGCTGAATGGAACAGCGTAAAGAAGACGGCCAGCCCTTGCGCCCCGGCCCCGTGGCCTGGCCCGGTCAGGCGCAGCCAGCAGTCAGCATTCAGGGTCGATCCTACTAATCATCAGTTATGTCACAAATGAACGCCGCAGGCACTGACCAAACGTGACTTACCCCTGACCAACCGCTAACGCGGTATGGTCGGGGCTTCTCAGGGAAGGCATAGCGCAACCGCTTACCTTGGCCCCTGATGGCAATGCCCTTGCCAGAATGTTCTTAGCGGCGTTGTGATCGGCATTTTCACTATGCCCGCACGCCAAGCACACGAATTTCGCTTGTGACACCCGGTTTTCCTTACAGGTGTGTCCACACTTGGAACACCGTTGGGAAGTGAATTTGGGGTCTACGCGAATGACTTTCTTCCCGGCGCACTCTGCCTTGGAAGCAAGTATCTGGAAGAACTGACTCCACCCAACGTCATGGATACTGCGGGCCAGATTCCCGCGTCCCATTCCACTGACGTTGAGGTCTTCATGGGCGATTACGTCATTTTCATGGACAAGTCTCCTTGCGGCTTTGTGGTGGAAGTCCAGCCGTTGACGGGCAACCTTGCGGTGTAGCTTCGCTACCCGCTGCACTGCTTTCTTGCGTCTGCGACTGCGCTTGTTTGGCTTGCGGGACACCGAACGCTGTGCTACGCGCAACTTTTTCAAGGTGCGTTTCTGATACTGCGGGTTCGGTTCGTATTCCCCATCGGAGGTGACATAGAACCATGTTGTTCCCACGTCCACCCCCACAGCATTCCCCGTTGTGGGAAGGGGCTGTGCTTCCACCTCGCACACATAGCTGACGTACCATTCACCACAGTCCCGAATGATCGTAGCGGTCTTGATTTTGCCTTCCAGTGGCCTGTGCAGCTTGATCTTGATGTTCCCAATCTTGCTGAAATAGGCGGTCTTGTCTGACACGCTGAAACCAGATTGGGGGTAGCAAATCGAGTCGCAGCGGTCATGCCCTTGGAAGCGCGGGTATCCGGGCTTACTGCCTTCCTTGATGCGCCGGAAGAACGCTTTGAATGCCTTGTCCAGCCGCTTGAGTACGTCCTGAAGGACTTGGGAGTAGACCTCTTTGTACTCTGGCAAAGCCTCTTTTATTTCAGGCAAGAGATTCTGCTGATCGTAGTAAGTGCGTGTTACACCCGCTTTCTTGTATGCGTCCCGGCGTTCCTGTAGGGCGCAGTTGTACAGGTTGCGGCACAGCCTGAGTTGTTCGTTCAAAACGAGTTCTTGCGCCTTCGTTGGGTAAAGACGAAACTTGAACGCTTTGTGGTGCGTGGTAGTCTGGATTTGCGTCACCTCCTTCTAGGTGATTGCCACGGCTCAGGGTGTTAGCGCACCGCTGGGCTTTTGCTGTTCCAGCATACCACATGGCGCGGCTTTAGCTAGAGACATAAGCATGAGCATCCCGCCCTGACGGGCGGCTGGGCTATCCATCCCCCACTGAACGGAACTACACCGTTTCAGTGGGGGACTTCCGCCCAGACCCGTTGGGTTAAACGTTGTGCTGATCGCCTTCACGCCGTCGGGCAGCCGCCCCGTCGGAGGTTCGCGCGGCGGGGGCCAGTGTGTCTTCTCCGTAGGCAGAGCCCGTGCTCAGGGGCGGGCGGGGGCCTGACGCAGCGGCAGGTACTGGGGCAGCCAGGCGCGGGCCCGAATGGCCGCCTCAAGCTGGTCATCGGTCAGGTTGCGCATGCGGCGTTCGGCGCACACACCGTCGACAATGGCCTGCCTGACCACCCGCACGGCAATCCGCACGCTCAGTTCACGCAGTTCGCTGATAGGGGGATACACCGGCTCTGGCTGCGGCTGGTCGGCCCCCTGGGTTGCTGCACCCTGAGTCGCACACTGCGCCGTGAATTCGGCCAGGGTCAGGGCGGCGGCCAGGATCATGCCGTCGGTGATCTCGCGGGCGCGGGCGGTGATGGCACCGAAGCCCAGCCCCGGAAAAATAAAGGCGTTGTTGCCCTGCCCGACCGGGTAGCGTTTTCCGCCGTACTCGATGTCTGGAAAGGGACTGCCTGAGGCCACGATGGCCCCGCCGTCCGTCCAGCGGATCAGGTCTTCGGGCTGCGCTTCCACATGACTGCTGGGGTTACTCAGCGGAAACACGATGGGGCGCGGCGTGTGCCGCAGCATGGCCTCGATGTCGGCCTGCTTGAACAGGCCCGGCACGCCCGTGAACCCCAGCAGGGCGGTGGCGCGGGCGTTCACGATCACCTCGTGCAGGGTCGGGTACTCGCCGGCGTACTGCCAGCCCTCCAGGTCAGCTTTGCGGCGCACGAAACTGAGTTGCTGCACCTCCAGGTCACTTTGCCCTTCCATCAGGAGGCCGTATCGGTCCACCACGAATACGCGGGCGCCGGCTTCCTCGAAGGACAGGCCTTCCAGCTCCAGCCCCTGGCGGATGGCCAGCGCCACGCCGATGCCGGCCGCGCCCGCGCCCACCACCACGAACACCTGATCGGCCAGGCGTTCGCCTTTGATGCTGGCCGCCCGCATCAAGCCCGCCAGCGCCATGGCCCCGGTGCCCTGAATGTCGTCGTTGAAGCTGGGAATAACTTTACGAAAGCGTTCCAGCACGTGAAAGGCCGTGCCGCGCGAGAAGTCCTCCCACTGGATGATGGCCTTGGGGTAACGGTACGCCACCGCCTCGACGAAAGCGTCCAGAAATTCGTCGTACTGCGCGCCACTCATGCGCTTCTCGTGCAGACCCAGGTACAGCGGATCGTCGATGAGGTCCTGGCGGTTGGTGCCCACATCCAGCTCGACCGGCAGGGTCTTGTCCGGCCCCACGCCGCCCGCCGCCGTGTACAGCGAGAGTTTGCCGATCGAAATGGCCATGCCCCCGAACCCCTGATCCCCGATGCCCAGAATGGCGCTTGAATCGGTCGCCACGATCATGCGCACGTCATTGACGGACACGTTCTCCAGCATCTCCTCTACCCGCCCGATGTCGTGCGCGCTGACCGTGAAGCCGCGCGGGTAACGGTAATTGCTGGAGTAGCTCTTCACCGCCTCGCCCACCGTGGGCGTGTAGATGATGGGCAGCATCTCCTCCAGGTGGTCTTCCAGCACCGCGTAGAACAGCACCTCGTTGCGGTCTTGCAGGGCGCGCAGGTACTCGTGTTTCTCCAGGTCGGTGCCGCACTTGAGGTAACGCAGGTAGGTGCGGGTCTTCTGGTCGTCGAAGGTGCTGACATGCGGCGGAATCAGGCCCTCCAGGCCCAGTTGCTGGCGCTCCTCGGGCGTGAAGGCGGTGGTCTTGTTCAGCAGCGGGTTTTGCAGCAGGGACAGCCCACTGACGTTCACGGCGATAAAGCGTTCTCCGCGCTCGTCGCGCTGCACATCGTAGTAACGGGACACCGGCGGAGACTTGGGCATACCCAGAGAATAAGCGTCCATCACACACTATGGCTGTCGGCGGCCAGTACAAGCCGAGGAACACCGCGGCGAGGCACGCCTGCCCGTCGGCTTTTCTTCGATGACCCGTCACCGATCCCTGTCAACCAGGCGAGGCGAGAGCTGCGGCTGAAGTACAACACCAAACCCAAAGTCCCCACGCGGCCCTGGCCCACGCCCATCCCCTGGCCGCCGCCCGAGACGCCCGGCCCCGTGTGGAGTGGACGGCCCAGGACTTTGTGAATAGGGCTTTGTGCATGGGGCTTTGCTGAATCCAGCCTTCATTCCTGGCGTTCCGGGCGCGCCTACACTGCCGGTAATGACTTCCGCCGCACTGAAAATGAAACCGGCCGAGCTGTTCACCTTGATCAAGGAGGCCGCCCTGGCCTTCGGGCAGGACAAAGCCCCCCGCTTGGCCGCCGCGCTGTCGTACTACGCCATGTCCAGCCTGGCCCCATTGCTGCTGTTCGCGGTGGCGGTGGCCGGGTTCTTCCTCTCGGACAGTACGGTGGTCGATCGGCTGTTCGGCCCGGAAGGCAGCGTGGCGCAGTCCATCGGGCAGGACACCGCCGACTTCCTGCGTAAACTCGTGAGCAACCAGGAAGGCATAAGGCGCGGCTCCATCGTGGCGACCATCGTGGCGTTCGTGATCACGTTCATGGGGGCCACCGGCCTCTTCGTGCAGCTTCAGGACGCCCTGAACTCGATGTGGGGGGCCGACCCGGTGCCGCCGCAGGGGCTGAAAAACCTCATCAAGACCCGCCTGATCTCGTTCGTGCTGATTCTGGGCATCGGGCTGATCCTGCTGGTGTTCCTGGGGCTGAACACCTGGCTCTCGGCGCTGGCCCACCAGCTCGGCGACCGTATCGGCGTGGGGGCCGTGCTGGTGCGCCTGGGCACCTTCGCGCTGTCGGCTTTTTTGCTGACCTTCGTGTTCGCGGCCATTTTCAAGTTGCTGCCGGCCGTGAAACTCCAGTGGCGCGAAGTGATGGTGGGCGGGGCCATCACCGCCATCCTGTTCTCTATCGGGCAAATCCTGATCAGCATCTACTTCGGTCGGGCCGCTCCCGGCAGTGCCTTCGGTGCGGCGGGCACGCTGGTGGCGCTGCTGGCCTGGATCTACTACAGCGCCATGATTTTCTTTTTCGGCGCGGAAGTCACCTGGGTGTACTCGCAGAAGTTCGGCTCAAATGCCGGCGGCGCGGGCAACACTGCCAAAAAACAGGCGCTGGCCCAGAAAGGCGCGAACATCAGCACCGAACCCAGCCGCCAGGAGCAGCAAGCGGCGGCGGCCGCGGGCGGCCCGGTGCGAGATTCGCGTGGGCGCGTCATCGACCTGCCCAACCTGCCGCGCGTTCTGCCCGTCGCGCCCACCCGCGCCGAGGGCCGCACCCTCCCCACCGTGCGCGGCACCCTGTGGAACGCCGTGAGCGCCCTACTGGCCATTCCCGCCGTGCTCGTGCTGCGCGTCCTGGGCCTGACCGGCGGCAAGAAAAAAAGCAGGCCCCAGACCGGGCGCTAGAGCAGTTCTCCGAATGGAGCGCTCCGTGGAAGGCCACCCAGAGCGCTCCATTCTTCGTCCTGCTTGTCTCAATTCACTCGCGCTGCTCGGACAAAATCACGGCGTTCTTTTGTCAAATGCTTTAAAAAGGCACGTTCATTTTTTCCGGCGGAGCAACCCCAGGAGGCCCCCGCCTTTTTCTTTGGGCGGCAGCAGGTCTTCCATACGAATTTCCGGCGCAGGCAGCGGCGCGGCCTCCCAGCCGTGCGGCAGGGCGATCAACCCGCCGTAGCGCCCCGCCGCGTACAGCGCGTGCTGGTGCTCCTGCTCGGGCGTGACTGCACGCGGGTCGGCCAGTGCCTGCAACATGGCCTGCAACGACTCGTCCTCACATACCCAGCAGCCCTGGGTGAAGATGGCTTCTTTACCGTAAATGCGAATCCTGACGGGCATACCGACTCTCCAGACCTCAACTTGACGATGCCCAGCAGCATAGCGCCCACCCGGTAAAAAATGTCCCAACGAAAAACCCCCGCAAAGGCGGGGGCATGTCTCTGAGGCAGGTTGCTCAGGTCAGCAAACTTCTCTCAGTCGAACAGGTCGCCCAGGCTGCGGCCTATACCGCCGCTGCTGTGGCTGTCGCCGCCCAGCATGCCGGCGTCGAACTCCTCGTAGGGTTGCACCACCACGAAGCCGTCGCCCTGAAAGACCATCTGGTACGTCTCGCCGCCGCCGCGCCCCAGCATGCTCTTGAAACTGGTGTCCATGCTCAGTTGCGGTTGCAGGTTGCCGCTCCAGGCAATCGTGGCGTTCGGGTCGGTAAAAATCGGTTCGTGCGGCGTGACGCGCAGGGTCAGGGGTTTGCCGTGGCTGAGGATGGCGACCAGGCCGTGCCCCTGCACGCGCACGCTGAAGAGCCCCCCGGCGGCCATGCCGGCCATGCGGCGCATCATGGTGATGTCGTACTGCACGCTGTCCTCGAAGGCCAGCAGGTCGTTACCGTTCACGTTGAGAGAATCCCCGGCCAGGCGCAGAATCTGAATCTCCTTACCCTGGTCGGCCAGGTAGGCCACGCCGCGCCCCTCGATTTTCGCCAGGGGCGACATCTCCTGCGTCACCGCACGCTTCAGGGCCTTCATCAGACCGCCCTCCAGCGTCCCCTCGCGCTTGAACGCCAACTGGCCCTTGTACGCCACCATTGCGCCCAGCTTGCTCCAGATGCGCCCGTTCACCTTCACTTCCAGCATCTTGCTGGACTCCAGCTCGAACACCTCGCCCGGCTGGTCGCGCTCCGCCGTCTGAGAAATAAAATCACGAAGAGAGTAAGTGCCATCACTGCCCGGTTGCATATTCGTCATACACCGAGTGTACGGGGCCAAAGTCAGGAAGGTTCCCGAATGACGTTAATGCTCGACGTGGACACGAGTAAGGCCGTTAAACTCTTCCTATGTCAGCACACCAAGGTAACCTGAACGCTGAGAAACTCAGGGAATTTATCGCTGGTTTAGATGATTTCCAAATTCAGGAGCGTGACACTGAAACCTACGCGCACATGGGAGCCACCCTAACGGATGCCGCTTTACAGGCTGGCATTCACTACGACAACGTCGTGAGGCCCAGGATTAAAGAAATTTTGGAAAAGTATCCTGATGCTCGCACAACCTCGAAATTTCTGAACCTCCTTCGAGAGAAGGGGCCTGGTTACGTCCTCAACTGGCAAGGCGAAAAGAAAATAAAAACCCTTCTCGCCCTCGCTGAATTGCTGAGGGCTGAGGGCATCGAAACAGAAACGCAATTGGCCCAATGGCTGCAAGATCAAGACAGACGTGGGACGCTTTACGCCATCTCTGGCGTAGGCCCAAAAACTTACGATTACCTCTGGTTGCTCTGCTCACTTGACGCTGTCGCCGTAGATGTTCACCTGATGAGATTCGCCGCGCAGGCCGGGGTAAAAGGCGAGTACGCTCAGGTAAGGGATGCTGTTGCACGAACCGCCTCTTTACTGGGTCGCTCTGCGACTCAACTGGATAAGGCTATCTGGCTGTATCAGTCAAAGCGTCGTCAGTAATTTCCTTAACCTGCTCAGCACTTCCTGAATGTTTTCCATGCTGGTGGCGTAGCTGAGGCGCACTTGCTCCGGCGCGGCGAAGTCGGTGCCGGGAACGACGGCGACCTGGGCATCGTCGAGGATGATGCGGGCGGCTTCCAGCTCGTTGTGGTGGATGGGGGTGGTGTCGGCCATGACGTAGAAGGCCCCCTGCGGAGTGGGAGTTTTTAGCCCCATGTCATTGAGGCCGCGCACGATGGTGTCGCGGCGCTGGCGGTAGGCGCGGCGGGCCATGTCGATGAACTGGCTGGTTTCCTGGTGCTGCACGAGGGCGGCCAGGGCGGCGTGCTGGCTGATGCTGCTGGCGTTGCTGGTGCTCTGGCTTTGCAGGGCGTTCATGGCGGCAATGACACTCTTTGGCCCACCCGCGTACCCGATGCGCCAGCCGGTCATGGCGTAGGCCTTGCTGGCCCCGTTGACGGTCAGGGTGTGCTCGGGCGCGAATGTGCCGATGCTGACCTGCGCCGCGTCGTACACCAGGTGCTCGTACATCTCGTCGGTGACGATCATGAGGTCGTGCCGCTGCGCCAGCTCCGCCACGGCTTGCAGGATTTCCGGGGTAAACACGGCCCCCGTGGGGTTACCGGGGCTGTTCAGGACGATCATGCGGGTACGCGGGGTCACTCTGGAAGCCAGCACGTCCATGTCCAGCATGAAGCCGCTTTCCGGCGTGGTGGGTACCGGCACCGGCACCGCGCCGGTCAGGGCCACCATCTCCGGGTAACTGACCCAGTACGGCGCGGGAATCAGGACTTCATCGCCAGGGTTCAAGAGAGCAAAGAAGGCGTTGAACAGGGCCTGTTTGCCACCGCTGGTCACAGTCACGCTGTCCGGCGCGTAGGTCAGCCCGTTCTCGCGCCGGAATTTCTCGCTGATCGCCTCGCGCAGTTCAGGCAGGCCGCTGACCGGCGTGTACTTGGTCCGGCCGTCCCGGATGGCCCGCATGCCCGCTTCCTTGATGTGCGCGGGCGTGCCGAAGTCCGGCTCGCCAACGCTCATAGAAATGATGTCGAGGCCCTGGCGCTGCAACTCCAGGGCGCGTGAAGCCACCGCCACCGTCGCGGACGGTTTCAGGCTGCGGGACTTGTCCGACAATCGGAAGGGGCCGGTCATCTCCCCAGGGTAGCCGCGGGGCCAGGCGGCAGAGTCAGGGTTACTTAGATGCCTTTAGCGCCCGAGTTTGTAGGTGACCCCCATTCTGAAGCCGGGCGAGAAGGTGTTCTGCCCGCCCAGGTGCGCGTAGCGGGCGCGGCCTTCCACGTAGTAGCCCAGGGTGCTGTTCAGGGCACTGGTGTACCCCAGCAGGCCCCCGATGGCCCAGCTGTTGCCGTTGCCGAAGGCCAGGGCGGTGGAAGGGCCGTAGTACAGGCGGCTGCCGGAGCGGCTCAGCAGCAGATCCGCGCCCAGTACCGGCAGGCCCAGCCCCGAGGCCCCGGTGTTGGGGTACAGTTCGGCGGTGCCGCGCACAGACGCCTGGAAAGCGCTGAATTGACCCACACGGGAACTGAAGGCCAGGTTCAGGCCGCCCAGCACGCCGCGCTCGGTGCCCATGCCGCCCCACACAGTAAAGCGTTCGGTGGGCTGGGCGGCCGAGATACTGGCGGCGGAGTTGGTTGCGGCAGGGCTGGCGGGGCGGGCAGGCGCGGCCTGGTAAGGAATGGCGTCGTTGGCAGGTGCGCTCAGCCCACTGGAGGACGGCACACTGGGGGCTGCGGTGACGGGAGCCGCCTGTGAAGGGACTGGCTGCGCGGCGCTGGGCGCAGGCGTGAAGGCTGGCGCGGGGGCGGGCAGGGGCGTCAGGGCAGGCGCGACGGTGGTCGGCGTGGGCCGACTGGGGCTCAGCTCCGGCGGCGTGACGGGTGCGGGAGTCGGGCTGGCGACGGGAGAACTGGACACCTGGGCCGCTGGGGCAGCAGGTGTGGCGGCCGTCTCCACCGGAATCGGGGGAACACTGGGCAGCGGCGCAGCCTGGGCCTGGTTAGGGGAAGCCGCCGCTGGCGGTCTGACCGGGTTGGTGGCCGGCGTGGGCGCGCCAGGGACGCTCGGCCCGGGCGCGGCGGGGCCGGTAATGGGAGCGACGGTGCCGTTCATGGCGTACACCGACACCAGCAGTTCCACCGCCTTCACCTCGTTGCCCCAGCGGCCCTTGACGCGCAGGGGGTACTGGCCGACCGGCACGCCCTTCGTCTCCACCGTGATGGTGTCCTGCGTGATGCTGACGAACATTCCTCTGGGTTGCCCGGTGATTTCCAGCGTGTCGGCGGGCCGCGAGAGGGTCATTCTGACGCGCGAGGGCATGGACGACGTTTCCGGCATGGCCAGCAGCGGGTAGGCCAGCACGAAGGTCACTGCGGGGGGCGCCTGCGTTTGCGGCATCTGCACCAGAAGGGGGGTGCCTGCCGGCACGGATTGCTGGGCAGTGGCGCTGCCGAGACTGGCGCTACCTAGATGGGCAGTCAGCAGCGTGAGGAACATCAGGCCGGGTTTCATGTCGATGTCATCGTACTCACGCACACGTCTAAGTCAAATGTGACAGGCATTAGAAGTCGATGGGAACGATGTTCAGGGCGCCCTGCCCGGCCAGGCCGTCGATGGTCAGCACCTCCAGGCGGCACGGCAGGTCGTCGCGGCCCCGTTCGCGCACCAGGTACGTCAGGGCGGCCCGCTGCATCAGCGCCAGTTTGCGCGGCGTAACGCTCTCCAGCGCCGAGCCGAAGCGGGCCTGCCGCCGCTGGCGCACCTCCGTGAAATACAGCGTGCCTGCGCCGTCCTGACTGACAATGTCGATTTCTCCGCCGGGGATGCGGTAATTTCGCACCAGAATGCGGCGGCCCAGGCCTTGCAGGTGGTCGGCGGCCCGCTGCTCGGCGTCCGCGCCTTTCATGCGCCCAGCCAACAGCGCCCGCCCGCGAAGTGCGGTACGGCCAGCACGCCGTTCATGCCAGCCTCCCAGCCGGCCGGAACCCAGGCCTTCGCCTCACTCGGGGCTGTGGCCGAGGTCGCTCAGCAGGTCACGGTAAAACCGCGCCGCTGCCACCTGCACGTCTTCCAGGGTGTCGTCCTCCTCGGCAAACTCCAGCGCGGCCTCGACCGACTGCGCCAGCACCGGCGCATAGATGGGCCAGGTGGCCGCCGGCGAGGGCGAGGTTTCTGACGGCGCGGAGGCGGATGGCTCCTGCAACGCCTGGAGCGCCTGCTCGGCGGCGGCGCGTTCCGCCTCGCGTTTGGTGCGGCCCTCACCCTGCCCCAGCACCTGGTGGCCGATGCGCACCACCGCGTGAAAACTGCGGTTGTGGGGCGGCCCGGACGCCTCGGCGTCGAAGGTGGGCGTGTCCAGGCCCAGGGTCACGGCCCGCGCGATCAGGTCGCCTTTGCTGTTGTTTGCCGTCATGGCCCACAGCGTACCGCGCCGCTTCACCCCCGCAGCGCCGAACACCCGCCGTTCAGGAAACGTGCCGCGTGACGGAACTTCCTCATGGGAAAGCGCGTACTTTAGCGGGTATGAATATTCCTTTTCTGGACAAGTTGAACCTGCCGGACGGCGTGTCGCATCCCACCTGGGTGGTGCTGGACATCACCGGGCCGTACCCGGAATTGAGCCCCACCCAGCCCCTTCAGGCGCTGCTGAACCGCACCGAGTCGGTAGAGGCCCTGCAAAAACGCGCCGAGGCGCTGGCCGACGCCGGCTGGCTGCACGGCGTGCTGGTCAGGATTTCGGAATTCACGGCCAGCCCGACCACCGCGCACGCCATTCGCGGCATCCTGAAACGCCTGTCGGAGAAAAAACGCGTGGTGGCGCACCTGCCGCAGCTCACCATGACTTCCCTGATCGCCGCGAGCGGCTGCCCGGAACTCACCGCGCCCGAATCGGCGGACGTGATGCTGAGCGGCTTCGCGCTGGAACCCACCTTCATGGGGGCCTTCCTGAAAAAACACGGCATCGAGTTCGAGAACCTGCGCATCCGCGAGTACAAGGCTGCCCTGACCCGCTTTAGCGAGGAGCAGATGGACGACCACAACCGCGAGCAGTTGCAGGCTTATCTCGACGCCGCCGAGGCGGCCTGGGTGCGTGACCTGGCCGAAGGGCGCGGCGTGGGCGAGGAGACCGCCCGCGCCTGGCTGGAAGAGGACTTTACCAGCGCCCAGGCCATGTTCGAAGCGGGCCTGCTGACCAAAATCGCCTATGAGGACGAACTGGTCGGCCCCGGCACCCGGCCCATCGCCGCGATCGTCGAGCTCCTGAGCGCCCAGTTCGACCGCCCCAACCCCAAGGAAGACCGCATTGCCGTGGTGCCCGTGATCGGCACCATCGTTCCCGGCAAGAGCCGCAACAACCCCCTTCCGCTGCCGTTGATGGGCGGCCCGATGGCCGGGTCGGACACCGTGGTGGCCGCCCTGAAACGCGCCAAGGCCGACAAGCACACCAAAGCCATCGTGGTGTATGTGAACAGCGGCGGCGGCAGTGCGCTGGCCAGCGACCTGATGCACCGCGAGATCGCCACCAGCGAGAAACCCGTGGTGGTCGTCATGGGCGAGTACGCCGCATCCGGCGGGTACTACCTGGCGGCCGGCGCGAAGAAAATCATTGCCAGCCCGTACACCATCACGGGCAGCATCGGCGTGGTCACCGGCAAACCCGTCATGCAGAAGTTCAACGAGCGGCAGGGGTTCAAACCCGAAGGCGTGGGTCGCCCGCAGGCGCTGAAATACAGTGCCAGTCGCCCCTTTTCCGATGAGGAACGCGACCACATGGCGCGGGGTATCGAGGAAGTGTACGACCGCTTCATCACCCGCGTGGCCGACGGACGCCACCTGACCAAGGAACGCGTGAACGAGATCGGCCGGGGCCGCATCTGGTCAGGCGCGGACGCCCTGAACCTGGGCCTGGTCGATGAACTGGGCGACCTGCACACCGGCCTTCAGCGTGCTGCCGAACTCGCGGGCCTCTCCTACGACGCCCCCACCTGGACGGCCACGCCCAAAAACCACGGGCCACTGCCGGAATTCGTGAAGGACGTCCGGGACGCCGCGCAGGTCAGCGTGTGGCCCTTCGGGAAAGAGCGCGTGCTGACGTGGTTCGACCAGGAAATCAAAGTTCGCTGAGGGAAATCCCCCTGTGCCTGCCCCGCCTGAACATCGGCGGGGTTTTTTGTGGCGCAGGCGCGCCGCGTCGTCCGGAGGATCTGCGCTCCAACCCTTGCCGGCAGGTCGCCCGCCCCTTCCTGGCCTCGCTGGACGCCGACGTGCAGGAGCAGATTCGTTCGCGGCTGGACTCCCGGCTGGAGCGGGCCGCAGACGGCAGTATTCCCCTGAGCGCCAGAGCCTGGGCCGTGCGCGGCGTCGTGCCTTCACCCGCATAACCCCACCTGCTCACTGGCGCTGTCTTTCCCGGCCAGCAGCCTGAAACACGCGCCAAGCAGCAGGGCGCGTGTTTCAAATCCTACGAACGGTAAATCAGCTCACGCCCCGACGGTTTTCTCGTACTCGTCGATCTGCGCTTTGATGACGTTCAGGCTCCCTTCCCAGAAGTCGCCCTTCGTGATGTCGATGCCGAACTGCGCGGCAAGGGTGCGGGCATCGGCCAGGCCCGTGCTGCTGAGGAGCTGGTCGTAGCGGGCCTGGAATTCGGCTTCTTCGCCCTGCGCTCTGGCCTGCTGGTACTGGGCGTACACCCCGAGGCCGAACAGCAGGCCGAACGTGTACGGGTAGTTGTAGAACATGGTCATGTAGTAGTGCGGTTTCACGGCCCACATGTACGGGTGCAGGGTACCTATGGTGTCGCCGTACGCTTCACGCTGCGCCCAGGTCATCAGGTCGTTGTACTCCTGAGGCGTCAGGTCGCGCCCGGCACGCTTCTCGAACACGGCCTGCTCGAACAGGAAGCGGCTGTAAATGTCCACCACGACCTGCGAGTGGCCCATGATCTGCGTTTCCAGCACGTACAGTTTCTCCGCGCCCTGGGCGGTGTCCAGCGCCGCGTTCTGAATGATGGTTTCGCAGAAGATACTGGCCGTTTCGGCGAGGGTCATGGGGGTTTCGCGTTGTAGCGGGGTGCGCTCGGTAATCACCAGGTTGTGGTAGCCGTGGCCCAGTTCGTGCGCCAGGGTGGAGACGCTGTCGAGGCTGGGGGCGTGGTTCATCATGATGCGGCTGGCGTCCCCTTCCCAGCCCATGCAGAACGCCCCGCCGCGCTTGCCGTCGCGGGGGCCGGCGTCGATCCAGTCCTCGCGGAAGGCGCGGGCGGCAAAATCACCCATCTTGGCGCTGTAGGTGCGGAACTGCTTCTCCACGAAGTCCGCTCCGGCAGGATACAGCCACTCGGTCTGGCTCTCGCCGACGGGCGCGGTGATGTCCCACCAGTCCATTTTTTCCTTGCCCAGCACCTTCGCCTTGGCGCGGAAGTACCGGTGGAAGTCCGGCAGGCTGCGCTTGACCGCCCCCAGCATGGCGTCCAGCGTTTCCCGGTCGATATTGTTCATCAGCAGGCTGGGTTCCACGGGGTCGACAAAGCCCCGGCGCGCGGCCAGGGTGCCCTGTTCGCCCTTGATGCCGTTCATGCACGCGGCACACACCAGTTCGGCTGTTTTCCACGCGGCGATCTCGGCGTCGAAGGCGTCTTTACGCACGCCGGGGTCGGCGTCGCTGGCCAGCACGCGCAGGGCCGTCACGGGAAGTTGCTGGCCCCGGTACTCGCCCAGCAGCTGACTGGTGTAGTTGCCGTGCAGCTTGCCCCAGCCGCCCGCGCCACTGGGGTGCAGGCGGGCCGCCAGGTCTTCCTCGGGCGGGGTCATCTGGTGGCGGGCGTACTTCACGGCTTTCCGGATGAAAAACTCGTGTTCGCGCGCCAGGTCGGAAGCGGCCAGCAGGTTCTGCAGGGCTTCGTCGTCCAGGCCGCCCAGCCAGGCGGTCAGGCGCGAACGCAGCGGCCCCAGCGGCAGCGTGATGGTCGTCAGTTCACCCTGTTTCTGCTGGGCCAGCGCGTTGCGGCTGTCCACGGACGTGAAGGCGTTGACGTACACGCCCAGGCGCTGGCGCTGCCTGCTCAGGGCGTTCAGGGCGCCGAGCACCGTTTCCAGCGTGGCGGGCGTCATTTCTGCGCCGTCCTTGCGGATATTCAGGTCATCGAACTGCCGTTCCAGCGCCTGAACGTCCGCGTTCAGCGCGGTGAGGTCGGCTTCAAACCTGGCGTCGTCCAGACCGGGGTAAAGATCGTCGGTGCGCCAGCGGGGCATTTCAGTTGTGGTCACAGGAGGAATTCTAGAGCAGGTGCGTCCACGACGGCTGAATGGCCTCGTAAACTTCCCGTTTGTTTTGTGCGCTCTGCGGAAAAACGCCGGAGGGTTCACTCCACGTCCGGGCCGTTTTTTGTTCCTGGCCGCTCTGCTTTGCAGTTTTATAAGTCTGCTCGACCCTTCCCAGTCATTTCCTCACTGAGGGAGTGCAATCCTTACCAAAAAAGAGCCGGGATTCAAACAGAATCCCAGCCCCTGTCACCAGCAAGCCTTTACGAGTTGTCGATCACCAGATCGAAGGTGCGGGTGACTTTGCCGCCGCTGGGCAGGTCGACTTTCAGGGTGTACTGGCCCTGGTTCTGGGTGGCAGGCAACTTGTCGATGAGGATGCGCCGGCCGCTGATGCGTTCGGTGATTTCGGCGCGGACGGCTTTGCTGCGGGCGTTCTCCAGGGTGTACGTGACCTTGTAGGTGCTCTTGGTCACGTTCCCCTGGGCGCTCTTGACCTGCGTCACGAGTTGCACGCTGCGGGTGTAGGTCACGTCCGGATCGTCCCCGAGCGTAAATTCGATCTCGCCGCCCTTGCGGGTGTCCGCCAGGGTCGTCTGACCGACGATGCGGCCTTCCTCGCGCACGGTGATCTGCCCGGCGGGAAGGCGGTCGTCGGCTTTGAGGCGATAACTGCGATTCAGATTCCCTTCCCGTGTACCCGTGTTGAAGTACGTGTCCAGGCTGGCGAAGCGCTCGAAGGTCGTCAGCTTAGGCGTCAGGAAGGGCAGGGTCACCACACTGCTGGCGGGCAGGGTAAAGGCGCTGCTCAGGGTGTACTTGTACAGGCCGCGCAGGTCGCCGCCGGACTGGATTTTCGGGGCTGGCGCAGGCGCGGCCACCGGGGCGGCCATGTACGAACGCTCGGCCATGTCGGCCCTAGGGTAGCCGCCGCCCTGCACGTTCACATCCCCGGCGTACAGCTCAGTGTTCTTGATGTCGTAATCCAGGTCGGCGTTGTTGTGAATGTCGGCCAGGGCGCTCAGGTTCGCGCCCGCGTCGCTGGCTTTCAGGGTGTAGCGGGGTTGCCAGGTCACCGAGCGCGTCAGGTAACTCAGGGTGCCGCTGCCGCCCCGCGTGAGGCTGTACACCAGCGTGCGCGAGGGGCTGAGGGGATTGCTGGGCGGCAGCACATCGAACTGCAACTCCTCGTAGCGCACGGTGAAGTACTTCCCGGCGGCGTCCTTGACCAGCAGGTCGCGGGCACGCACCAGCGTGACGGGTTCAGTCTGGCCTTCCTCGCGCCTCAGATACACGGTCTTGCCTTCCAGCGTGGTCAGCCAGTTGGGTTCCAGTTTCTGCACGGCGCCGCCAAAGCTCAGGCCCTCCAGGTCGAGCGAGCCGGGGATGACGCCGTTCCAGGCTTCCTGCGGCAGCGAGACACTCAGGGTCGTCCCGGTGCTGCTGACGGCTTCACGCACTTCGGTAAAACTGGGATAAATGCGGATGTCGGTGGCCACGGCTCCTCCAAGGGCAAGCAGGGTCATGAGAGACAGGATTCGTTTCATGCCTTCATGGTGTGGGTCTTTTCCTGACGCTGCGTGAGAGCAGGCCACCTTGAGGAAAACTTTATGGCCAAAGTGCTCGTCTTTTCGCGCGGCCGCCGGCCTTCAGCGCGTATGATGCGGGTATTCATGCAGTCCCTGGTGGCGGAATACGAGTCGCGGCAGGCCGAGTTCGAGGCCCTGCGGCGGGCGGCCATTGTTCATGTGCAGCGCCTGCTGGACGAAGCCGGGCTGAACATTCACCACGTAACCAGCCGCGTGAAGAAACCCGCGAGCCTGGCCGACAAACTCAGGCGCAAACCGGGGCGGCACCACGCGCTGGACGACGTGACGGATCTGGTGGGGGTGCGCGTCATCACTTACTTCGAGTCGGACGTGAACGTCGTGTCGAAGCTGGTGGAAGGCGCGTATCAGGTGGACTGGAACAACTCGGTCGACAAGTCGAAGATGCGTGATCCGGACAGGTTCGGGTACATGGGCGTGCATTACGTGGTGCGGCCGCTGGAGGGCACACCGGAATTCCGGGGCCTGCACCTGAGGGCGTTTCCGCTGGAAATTCAGATTCGCAGCATCCTGCAACACGCCTGGGCCGAAATCGAGCACGACCTGGGGTACAAGAACCCGGACGCGGTGCCGCGTGAGGTGAGGCGGCGCTTTTACCGGCTGGCGGGCCTGCTGGAAATGGCGGACGAGGAATTCATGACGGTGGCCCGCCTCAGCCGCGATTACGGCGCGACCCTGCCGCAGCGCGTGGCCGAGGAACCCGACAGCGTGTTTATCGATGCGCAGAGCATGAAGTTCCTGCTGGACACGGGCACGGTCGCTGAGCTGGACAGCCGCATTGCCAACGCCCTGAACGTGACCCTGCTGGTGGGCTGGCCCGATCCGGAGCGTCCGCAGCGGCTGGCGAGTCTGCTTCAGTACGTGGGCGTGCATTCGGTGGGGCAGCTTGACCGCGAGTTGCAGCGGCACGCCGATGACATCGAGCGTTTTGCGGTGGCGCTGCTGCCGCGCGTGCGCCAGGTGTGGATGCCGGCGGGGGGAGCCCGGCCAGGCACCAGCCTCACGCACTACGCACTGCTGCGGGCCAACGAGCACCCTGGGCTGGACGTGGCGGAGGTGGTTCACCTGCTGGACCTGAGTGGCGTGGGGTCGGAGCAGACCCTGCGGCAGGGCGTCACAGAGGTTCTCCGCGACTTGCGGCTTCAGGATGAAGGGCCTACCGTTCGTCAGCTTGATTAGACAGGTTAGCCGGAGAGGTCGGGGAAACAGGCGACTGACTAGACAGTTCCGCTGGGGTAAACACTTTTTTTTAGACGGAGTTTATTGATTTTCCCTTAATGGACTCCTACTCTGCGAACAGTTCAAAACAACCCAGCGCCGCGTTCAGCCGCACCGCAGTTCATTCCCTCACCTCTGGAGGCCCGCATGACTGTATCCCGCCCGAGTATCGCTGCCCCACCCCAGCGCAACGCCGCGTACCAGCAACTGGTGCAGCAGAAGACCAGCTTCATGATCAGCATGACGCTGGCCTTTCTGGTGCTGTATTTCATCCTGCCCTTCCTGGCCGGGTACAACAAACCCCTGATGGCCACCAAGGTGATGGGCAACATCACTTTCGGGTACGTGCTGGCTTTCCTGGAATTCATCATGGGCTGGGTCATGGCCTGGATCTACGTGCAGCGGGCCAGAACCTTCGACCGCCTGGCCGAGGAGGCCAAAGCATGACCTTCCTGCTGGCCGGCATCATCGTCGCCATCACCCTGATCGTCACCTTCTGGGCGTCCAGGCGCAACACCAGCGCCGGCGACTTCTACGTGGCAGGGGGCCGCATCAGCGCCACCCAGAACGGCATCGCCATTGCCGGGGACTACATGAGCGCCGCTTCCTTCCTGGGCATCACGGGCCTGATCGCCCTGAACGGCTACGACGGCTTCATGTACTCGGTCGGCTGGTTCATCGCGTACCTGACGGTGCTGTTCATCGTGGCCGAACCGCTGCGTAACCTGGGCAAGTACACCCTGGCCGACATGCTGGTGTACCGCCTGAAAGACCCCCGGGTTCGCACCTACGCGGCCATGAGCACCATCGTGATCTCCACCCTGTACATGATCGCGCAGGTGGTCGGCGCGGGCTCCCTGATCTCGCTGCTGTCCGGCAACACCATCAAGGCCGAACTGGCGATTCCGCTGGTCGGCGTCCTGATGATCGTTTATGTCGTCGTGGGCGGCATGCTGGCCACCACCTGGGTGCAGATCATCAAGGCCGGCCTGCTGATGTTCGCCACCATCGTCATGACCGTGCTGATTCTCAGCCGCTTCGGCTGAAGTTTCAGCACCCTGCTGGGCGCCGCCGAGCGGGCCAATGGGCCGGAATTCCTGGGCGCGGGCCTGAAGTACAAAGACCCCATCGACCTGATCAGCCTGTGCCTGGCGCTGGTGCTGGGAACCGCCGGCCTGCCGCACATCCTGGTGCGTTTCTTCACTGTGCCCACCGCCCAGGACGCCCGCAAGAGCGTGGTGTGGGCCATGGTTCTGATCGGGGCCTTTTACGTCATGACCGCCTTCATGGGCAACGCCGCCAACGTGCTGCTGGGCAAAGAAGCCATCATCGCCGCCAACCCGGCCGGCAACATGGCCGCTCCCATGCTGGCCGAGGCGCTGTTCGGCGGCAAGGGCACCTTCGGCGGCGAACTGGGCCTGGCCTTCGTGACCGCCGTGGCCTTCGCCACCATCCTTGCCGTGGTCGCGGGCCTCACCATCAGCGCGTCGACCAGTTTCACGCACGACATCTACAACGGCGTCCTGAAGGGTGGGCAGGCCAGCGAGGCCGACCAGTTCCGCGTGGCCCGCATGGCCACCGTCGCCGTCGGCATCGCCGCCATCCTGCTGGGCCTCGCCGCCAAGACCCAGAACGTGGCTTTCCTGGTCGCGCTGGCCTTCGCGGTGGCCGCCAGCGCCAACCTGCCGGTCATTCTCTTTACCCTCTTCTGGAAGAAATTCAACGCCACCGGAGCGATCTGGGGCATCGTGGGCGGCCTGCTGTTCACGCTACTGCTGATCGCCGTCAGCCCCAACATCATGAAAATCGACCCGGACACCCTGACCACCGGGCGCCACCTGATTCAGGCCAACGCCCTGTTCCGGCTGGAGAACCCCGGCATCATCAGCATTCCCGCCGGGTTCCTGTTCGCCTACCTGGGCACCCTGGTCGGCGCCGCCCGCCGCAGCCCCACCGCCGATCAGGACTTTGAAGCCATGCAGTACCGCGCCTACACCGGCGCAGGAGTCGACGGCACGGTCGCCGCGCACGACTGAAAGCACAAGGTTTAAACCAAAAAGCAAAGCCCCGACTTCACGGTCGGGGTTTTCTTTGGCGGTCTGCCCTCAGCCCTGTTTTTAGCCCGCGCTGGCGGGCTGCTCCGGTTCCGGGACTTCCACCGGGTCGTTGCCGGCCTTCAATTTGCGGCTTTCCAGGTCGGCATGCTGCGTGAGGTAACGCAGCCAGCCTTTGGCGGTCAGTGGCCCCAGGCCGTTGTGCTCCACCACAAAGTCGTCGTCCGGCGGGCTTTTATGGAGCTGGCGGGCCAGATCGACCGTGCCGGAACGCGTCTGCGACAGCAGGTTCCTGAGCTGCGGCAGGCTGGTGCCGGCGGGGGGGCGGTAGGCGTGGTAATCGTCCTTCTCGAAGGGCCGCTGCTTGAGCGCCACGCGAATGCGGTTTTGCCCCCAGCGTTCAATCCCGATGATGTGCATCAGCACTTCGCGGTTTTCTGGCGTGTCACTGGCTTTTTCGGCCCGCTGCGCCAGGTGAACGCCGCCGCGCTCCAGGTTCTGACCCAGATCCGTGAAGCTGCTGCGCCCCGCCGGGCGTTCCAGCACGTTGGCGACCACAAATTCCTTGATGTCTCCCTTGCGCTTGCGGGCCAGCAACGCCGCGCCCGCCGCCACGCCCACCGTCGCCACCGTCACCACTGCGGGAAGAAGAGTCTTGTTTCTGTGCGTCATATTCCCAGTGTAGAGCCTGAGGGTCAGCGCAAAGCTGACAGAATCTTCACTCCAGAAGGGGGGTGTGTTATGGAGAGTGGCCCTCTGCTTCAATCACTTCCCGGGGGGTGGCGATAAGTTTCACGGTGGAATCGGCGGCGCACGGCAACTGCGCGCTGAGCATGATGGGGTGAGCAAGGGTGTATTCGGGCAGGCCGAGGTTCAGGCCACGGGCGCCCCAGCCGTAGCCTTTTCCCAGGCGCCCGCCCTGGCGATCTGCGGCCACGCAGGCGAGCACGACTGCCTGAGCCCCCTCCGGTTTCAACCTGGGTTCACCGACGGCCGGCATCTGCGAGAGCCGGGCCCCCAGCGGATCGGTCAGCCGCCAGTACCACCCCTCTTTCTTCTGGTGCGGCACGTACAGCGTCAGGCCGCTTTGCAGCGCCAGTTTGCGCAGGGGCATCAGTGCCCGCTCCGGCCCGACGATCAGGGTGCGGTGGGCTGCCATCTGCGGGTGACTCAGCAGGTTCTTGGCCGCGTCCCTTGCTCCGTTGAAGTTGGGGCAGTGGCCCTGCGGCGGAAAGGGAAACGAGCACAACCGCGTCCGCTCCAGCACGTTCCACACGGCGGTTCGGTGCGCCCCAGCAGTGACCTCTCCCCCACTCACGACAGGCAGTTTAGAGCCTGTGGGCTAGAAGTAGCAGAAAAAGCACGACTGGGAGGTCGGCTACACCACATCCCAGTCATGCTTCCAGGCTTCTGCTCTCTTTACGCTCTGCTTTTCCGTGCCAGTTCCCAGGCTTTCTCGAAGATCTCGGCGCGTTCGGGGCGGGCCATGACGCGGGCGAGACCGGCAGCGAGGCTCATGGGGGGAACGTGAATATCCATGCTGCGGTTCATGCCGGGCCAGCTGGCGGTGCTGTGCACCATCTCGGGGCCGTCGGCGACCCAGGAGAAGGCCACGTCTTTGCCGGTCAGTTCGACGCGGCACAGGTCGCCTTTGCCGCGTTCGCAGCGGCCTTCTCTGAATTCCACGTGGTTCAGGGTGCGCCAGCCCAGGGTGCTGCCGATGAAACCGGCAAACAGGCGGGCGGGCAGGTCGTTGCGGCCCTTGTACTTTACGCTCAGGGCGTTCACCTGCTTCAGGTGCCGGGCCGCGTCGGGGCTGTCGAACACCTGGGCAACGGCTTCGCGCCAGGCGGCGGCGCGGCTCCAGCCCAGGTCGGCCAGGGCGTAATGCCGTGAAGGGGGAATGTCCAGCGTGAGGCTGTCGGCGATGATCTGGTCAGCCACTTCGGTCAGTTCCGAGAGCAGCGTGCCGGTGGGTTTGCTGTCCGAGCCCCACCACACGTGGTTGACGGTGGCGGGCCGCAAGAGGGGCAGGATCGCGCCCTGAAGTTGTTCGGCGTTGGCGTCCAGCAGCAGGCGTTCCACATAAAGCCCGCCTTCCTGCGCCACCAGCGAAGCGTGAACGGTCAGGTCACAGCTTCCGTCCATGACGCCAATAATCTGCCGCCCGGCGTAGCGTCCCTCCAGCCCACTGAGGGCCTCCTGCACGCGCTCCAGGTGCGAACGGGTGGTCAGCGCCACGATGTTCCCGGTGTACGCCCGCGTTTCCACGTTCGTCTGCGCCCACAACTGATCCAGTGTGGCCTGCGCCTGCCTGACCGTGGTGTCCACCGGGCCAAGCGTCTTGAAGGATTTCACGTAAGTCATCGGGGGCCTCCTTGAGGCCGGGAGTGAGGCGTGATGCGTGGGAATGAGGCCCCCTCCACTCCTCTCACGCTGGTCACAGTCGCCGCCAGCGGAACGGCGCGATCAGCTCGTCCGCGGCGTCCGGGCCCCAGGTGCCGGCGACGTAATTGGGGAACTGCGGGGCCGCTTTGCCGTCCCAGGCTTCCAGAATCCCGCTGACGATCTGCCAGGCGTGGTCGACCTCATCCTCGCGCGGAAAAAGGGTGGCGTCGCCCAGCATGGCGTCGAGCAGCAGGCGGCTGTACGGGCTTTCGAGTTGTGCGCCGAAAGCGTCGTAGCGGAAGTCCATGACGACTTCGCGCAGCACCATTTCCTGGCCGGGGGTCTTGCTGGAAAATTTCAGCGACACGCCCTCGTCGGGCTGGATGCGGAAGGCCAGCACGTTGCGTTCCAGACCGCCGGGGAAAATCCCCAGGGGCGGGCGTTTGAAGACCACCGCAATCTCGGTGACTTTTTTCGGCAATCTCTTTCCCGTGCGCAGGTAGAACGGCACGCCCTGCCAGCGCCAGTTGTCGATCTCCAGTTTCACGGCGACGTAGGTGGGCGTGGTGCTGCCTCCCTTCACGCCGGGTTCCTCCCGGTAGCCGGGGACGTTCTCGCCGTCCATGGTGCCAGCGGCGTACTGGCCGCGCACGGCCACTTCCTTCACGCGGCTTTTCGGGATGGCTTTCACGGCCCGCAGAACCTTCACCTTCTCGTCGCGGATGGCGTCGGCGTCGAAGGCGGCGGGGGCTTCCATGGCGGTCAGGGCAAACAGCTGCATCAGGTGGTTTTGCAGCATGTCCCGCACCACCCCGGCTTCCTCGTAGTACCCGGCGCGGCCTTCGAGCCCCAGGTCTTCGGCGGCGGTAATCTGCACGTGCGACACGTAACTGCGGTTCCACAGCGGCTCGAAGATGACGTTGCCGAAGCGGATCGCCATCAGGTTCTGCACCGTTTCCTTGCCCAGGTAGTGGTCGATGCGGTACACCTGAGACTCGTCCCAGACGCGGTGAATCGCGTCGTTCAGCTCACGCGCCGATTGCAGGGTGCGTCCGAACGGCTTCTCGATGACCATGCGCCGCCAGCCCTCGTCCTGCCGGTTGAGCCCCAGGCGGCCCAGGCCATTACTGATGGTCTCGAACAGGCTGGGCGGCACCGACAGGTAAAACAGGGCATTTTTGCGCCCGCCGTGCGCTTCCTCGGCGCGGTCGAGTTCGGTCTGCACCTGCTGGTAGATGTCGTCCCCGGCAAAATCCCCGCCCTCGTAGTACAGCAGGTCGCGGAACTTCTCCAGGCTGCCGGGTTTGATGTCGTCGGTTTCCTTGCTCGTTTGCAGCGCCTTAATGGCGAAATCCTTGAACTGCTCGTCCGTCATCTCCTGGCGGCCCACGCCCACGATGTTGAAGGCGCTGCCCAGCAACCCGTCCTGCCACAACCCGAAAATGGCCGGCAGCAACTTGCGCGTGGCGAGGTCGCCCGTCGCGCCGAAAATCACCATGGTGGCGGGTTCCGGGGCGCGGTTACGTCGCATCACAGCGCGGAAGGGATTCACCCCTTCGTTCGAATCGGTACTGTGCGGCACACGCTGGCGCGATTTACGGGGGGCGGTGGGTTGCGGATGATGTGACGTCGCCTCTGGAGCCGGTTGCGCGGTGGGTACATTTTGCAGGGCTTCCTGCTGCTCCACCGCCTCGCGGATACTCCGGGTGGTGGGTTTGGCAGCTTGAGAGGCCGCGCCCTTCTTCGGGCTTGCTCCAGTCGCCGCCGTTTTCTTCGTTGTAGTTTTCTTGCCTGTCGTTTTATGGGCTGCGGCTTTCGCGGGCGTTTCCGCCCTGGAAGCCGCGCTTTTCCGGGTCGCCGGTTTCTTGGCTCTGGGTGAAGTCATCCGTTGCCCTGCTGGTCGCCGGTCACGCGGTTTTGCCCGGTTTCACCGAGTTGCTGTTCGGCACTCTGCCCGCTGGTGCTGGCCTGCGCGGCGGCCACCGGGATGTTCTCGGGCGCGGCGACTTTGGGGTGGTCGCCCGCCTGGACTTCCGGCACCATCCCCTCCTGCTTGGTTGCTTCCAGCGTTTTCACGGCGTGCCCACCGAACGCGCGGCGCATGGCCGAGAGCATCTGGCCCTGATAGCTGACGTCCTGCTGCGAACGGAAGCGCATCTGGGTGGCCAGCGTGATCACGGGCGTGGGCACCCCCAGCTCGATACTGTCGATGATCGTCCAGCGGCCCTCGCCACTGTCGGCCACGTAATCCGACAGCGCATTGAAGTCGGCGCTGTTCTTCAGCGCCTCGGCGGTCAGGTCGAGCAGCCAGCTGCGCACGACGCTGCCGTGCCGCCACAACTCGGCAATCTGGGCCATGTCCAGGTTGAAGTCCTGGTGGGCTTTCATCAGTTCGAAGCCCTCGGCGTAGGCCTGCATCATGCCGTATTCGATGCCGTTGTGCACCATCTTCACGTAATGCCCACTGCCGCTCGGCCCCATGCGGCCCCAGCCCCGGTCTGGCGCGGGAGCCAGCACCTCGAAGACCGGGCGCAGGCGTTCCACCGCTTCCTGCGGCCCGCCGATCATCATGGCGTAGCCTTCCTTCAGGCCCCAGATGCCGCCCGAGGTGCCGACATCCACGAAATGCAGGCCGCGCTGGGCAAGGGCCTCACCCCGGCGCTGCGTATCGTGGAAATTGCTGTTGCCCCCGTCGATAATGATGTCGCCGGGAGCCAGCCTATTTGCCAGGTCGTCGATGACGGACTGGGTAATCTGTCCGGCCGGCACCATGACCCACACGGCCCTGGCGCCGGGTTCGCCCAGCGCGGCAATAAACTCGTCCATGCTGCGGGCGGCCTTTGCGCCCTGCGCCTCAATGTTTTGCAGGGCGTCCTCGCTGCGGTCAAAGCCGATGACTTCCTGATCGCCCCCCAGCAGGCGCAAGACCATGTTGCCGCCCATCTTGCCCAGCCCAATCATGCCGATCTTCATAGGAACCTCCAGGGCCGGGAACCGCTTCCAGGGCTTCCGGCACTCACAAGGGGCATGATACGCGCCTGTCCGGCGCGGCCCGGTCAGGACACCTTGAGAAAATCACAAGCAAAACGGCTGTCTTACGCGGCAGCTTCCGCGCTCTCGAAGCTGGTTTATTGGCGAGTGGTCGGATGGCTTTACTTGCGAACTGGAGATTTCGCGCCGCCCTGCGCGGGACGCTGAAGGCACAGTTGAAACGTCTTAACCCCACGGCTCAGAGCAGCAAAAAAATATCTACATCAGGCTGAATCTTCAGTTTGGGCAAAAGGTCACGACTTCAGGTGCCCGGGCAAGTGTGGAGAGTCAGCACAACTTTGTCCTCAGTGTCTACCTGCGGCGTTTGGCTGCTTTTGCGGCTTCTTTCGCCGCTTTCTGCTCGGCTTTCTGTTTCTCGGCCATCTCCTTGCCCATATCTTCCATCAGCTGGGCCCCCTGGGCATCCACCTGTTTTTGCAGGGCCAGCAGGGTGCCGACGACCATGTTGTTCAGGATACGTTCCAGTTGCTTGGCCGCCCACCTGTACCGGATACGGGCGTTGAGGCCGAACGTGACTTCGGTGCCGCCGGGCATGGCCTTGAAATTCCAGCTTTGCGTCATCTTCTCGATAGGGCCGAAAGGGGCGACGCTCTCCCAGCCGCCGCGCTGCGGGGCCTGTAACTGGCCGTACCTGGCCTGAAATTTGAGGCCCAGCAGGTTGCGGGCCAGTCGGTAGTTCACCAGCGCGTTGTTGACCAGCCGGCCCTCACTGCCCACGTAAGTGCCGCTGACGTAATTCCGGTCCCAGCCGACGCGCCGCGCGGGTTCCAGCGCCAGGCGGTACAGGATGTCCGGGCGGGCGCGGACCGGAATGGTGTGCTTGATACGAATCTCTTCCGACATTATTTCCAGTGTAACGCGGCGGGCAGGCCATGGTGAGGCTTGAGTGGTTAGCGGCTCCTACGGTCAAAACACAGCCACGTCAAAACTCAGTCGAGATAATCGCGGGCCCTCAGGTGGCTGACCTTCAGGTTGAAACGCTCAGCGAACTTGACGCCCCCCAGGCGGCCTATTTCGGCCCGCATGGCGCGGTAGTTCTCGGGTTTCCATTCCCATTTGTAGAACTGCTGGTAGAAACTCATGACTTCCTCGCCCTGCTCGATGGTGCCGCTGATGTCGATGAACACGTCCGGGTAGGGGCTGGCGGGCGCGTAATACTGGTAAAACCGGATGGGCTGGCGCCACGCCTCGAAGCGGGGGCTGCTGGCCTGCTCGTCGTTCAGGTTGGGGGGTGGGGCCAGGTCTTCGGCGTCCGCTTCGTTCACGATCTTGGGAATCCGGGCCAGCGTGATGGCGTCGAAAGCAATCTTGGCAGTCATGCGGTGATCCGGGTGCGGGTGGTCGTCACTCCAGGTAATCACGGCATTCGGTTTGAACTGGGCGTACAGCCGCGCCAGTTGCAGCGCCTCGGCGCGGTTGCCGGTCATGCGGCTGTCGCCCATGTCGAAGAAGTGAAACTGCGCGCCGATCTTGCCGGCCACCCACGCGCCGTGCTCGCGGCGCACACGGGTGACTTCCTCGTGGGTGGCGTCGCCGAATTGGCTGGCGAGTTCGCCCAGGGTCGTCCACACCAGCATCACCTCGTCTCCCCGCGCGGCGTGCTTCGCCAGCGTACCAATGCAACCGATTTCATCGTCCGGGTGAGCAAACACAGCCATGATTCGCATACCGGGATTTTAGCGGGCCTGGGCAGCAAGAAACGTGGAACAACGTCAAGAGATGGGTTTCCGCGCCGCCTGATGCCCCGGAACCCTCTTCGCTGTCCTATTTGACCAGCAGGCGCTGGCTTATGCTAGGTGGATGCTGGCGGATCAGTTGGGGCGGCCTCTTCGTGACTTGCGGATCAGCGTGACCGACCGCTGTAATCTGCGCTGCACGTACTGCATGCCGGCTGAGGTGTTCGGCGCGGATTACGCCTTTTTGCCGCGCACCGAGCTGCTGTCCTTCGAGGAAATAGAGCGGCTGGCACGGGTGTTCGTTTCGCTGGGCGTGCGCAAACTGCGCATCACAGGCGGCGAGCCGACGCTGCGGCGGGATCTGCCGGACTTGATCGCGCGACTGGTGCGCATTGAAGGCGTGGATGACGTGGCGATGACCACCAACGGCCTGCTGCTGCCGCGCCTGGCCCCGCAGTTGCGGGCGGCGGGCCTGCACCGCGTCACGGTGAGCATCGACAGCCTCGACCCGGACGTCTTCGGGCGCATGAACGGCCTGAACGTTCACCCGCAGAAGGTTCTGGACGGCGTGGAGGCCGCGTTGCAGGCGGGCCTGAAGGTCAAAATCAACACCGTGGTGCAGCGCGGCGTGAACGACGAGGGACTGCGCGAGTTCTGGCTGGCCCTGCGCGACCTGGCCCCGGTAAGATTCATCGAGTTCATGGATGTGGGGAACCACAACGGCTGGAACCTGGACAGCGTGGTGCCTTCCGGCGAGGTGCTGGCCCGCCTGGGCGAGGAATTCCGGCCTGTGAACGCGCAGTACCGCGGCGAGGTGGCGGCCCGTCACGTGGACACAGCCGGGCACGAGATAGGCCTCATTTCGTCGGTGAGTGCGCCTTTTTGCGGCGACTGCTCGCGGGCGCGGTTGTCGGCGGTGGGCGTGCTGTACACCTGCCTGTTTGCCGGGAACGGCACGGATTTGCGGGCTCCGCTGCGGGCCGGGGCGTCCGACGAGGCAGTCCGCGCCCTGGTGCAGGGGGTGTGGGCGGCCCGGCGCGACCGCTACAGCGAGGAACGCGGCGAAGTGACCCGCGCCCGCAAGGTGGAAATGTCGCATATCGGCGGGTAAGCCTGCATCTGACAGGCAGAACATGGCCTTCTCCGGCCTCCAACTGCACCCTTCTTGCGGCTTGTTCCGGTGATGGGAACAATCTGGCCAGGGCTTGTGTCATCTGGACACTAAGCCTAAGATAAAGTCCGCGTTAAGGACAGTTTACGTCGCGCCAAGCGGTTCGCCGGAGGGATGTATGGCAAAGTACCCGTTGATCAAGACCACCTTAAAAGACCGGCTGCTGGGCGGACATTACGTCGAGGGACTGCCGCTGCCCAGCGAGCCGCAACTGGCCCGTGAGTTCGAGGTCTCGCGCATGACCGCCCGCCGCGCCATCGACGAACTGGAGCGCGAAGGCTACGTGTACCGCGTGCAGGGGGCAGGTACCTTCCCGACCGGCAAACGCTTCCGGCAGGGCATGTTCCGCATCCGACCCTTCAAGGAGTGGGCACGCCACCCCGATCACCGCACCACCGTGCTGCGGGCCATGCAGATCGAGGCCACGCCGGAAATCGCGGTGGTGTTGCAAATCAACCCCGGTGACCCGGTGATTTTCGTGCACCGCCTGCGCACAGCCGGCGACGAGGCGCTGGTCATCGAGAAGCGTTACATCAACGCCGGGCTGGTGCCGAAGCTGCTGGAGCACAACCTCGGCGTGGAAAGCATTCACGAGACGATGATCAGCATGGGCGTGCCCCTGCAGCGTGTGGAGCAGAACCTGGAGGCCGTGAACCTGCGTCAGGAGGAAGCGGATCTGCTGCGCGTGCCGCTGGGTACGGCCGCTTTTCTGCTGCGCCGCACCACGTACAGCGGGAACAAGCGCGCCACCTACGTGAACTACTGGGTGCGCGGCGACCGCTACGCCTTCCAGGACAGCTTCGAACCCTGAACCCCTCAAGCGTCTGGAAAATATGAACCTGGGCTGAGGCGAGCCCCGGCGCTTTCTGGTAGCGTTTCCAGTGGTGGAGGCCGCGTGGCGAGATGTCGACCCGTCACGCGCCTCTTTCTGCATGACCACTTCTGCATGAACCGTGCCGGCGAGAAGCCGTCTTGAAGGAGTTTGAACGAACCTATGCCCAACAGCGGAACCCCGACCTTACGCCCCGGTCACCCTTACCCCCTGGGAGCCACCTGGGACGGTAAGGGCACCAACTTTGCCCTGTACAGCGAGAACGCCACTGGCGTGGAACTGTGCCTTTTCGACGACGAGGGGCACGAGACCCGTTACCCCATGCCGGAACACACGGCCTTTGTGTGGCACGGTTACCTGCCCGGCATCGGCCCCGGCCAGCGTTACGGCTACCGCGTTCACGGCGAGTACGCCCCGGAAAGGGGCCTGCGCTTCAACCCCAACGTGGTGCTCCTCGACCCTTATGCCAAGGCGCTGGACGGCACCGAGCAATTCGATAAGGGCGTCTTCGCCTACGTCATGGGCGAGGACGATACCCGGATGCAGACCGAGGAACAGCGCGGCGCCCCGCTGGGCATCGTAATCGACCCGATGTTCAACTGGGTGGGCGACGTGAAACCCGACATTCCCTTTCACCAGTCGGTCATTTACGAGGCGCACGTCAAGGGCTTGACCATGACGCACCCGGACGTGCCGGAGGCCCTGCGCGGCACTTACGCCGGCATCGCCACCGAACCTGTCCTGACTTACCTGAAAGAACTGGGCATTACCGCCATCGAGTTTCTGCCCGTGCACCAGCACGTGGACGACCCCTTTCTCCTGGCGAAGGGCCTCACGAACTACTGGGGGTACTCCACGCTGTCTTACTTCGCGCCGGACGTGCGCTACTCGGCGGCGGCGCGGCGCGGGGACTTCGCGGGCGTGGTGCCGGAGTTCAAGAATATGGTTCGCGCCCTGCACGACGCCGGCATCGAGGTCATTCTGGACGTGGTGTACAACCACACTGCCGAAGGCAACCACATGGGGCCGACCATGTCCTTCAAAGGCATCGACAACCCCACCTATTACCGTCTGGTGGCCGATAACCCGCGCTTCTACTTCGACTACACCGGCACGGGCAACAGCCTGAACGTGCGCCACCCGCAGACCCTGCAACTGATCATGGACAGCCTGCGTTACTGGGTCACGGACATGCACGTGGACGGCTTCCGCTTCGATCTCGCCTCGACGCTGGCGCGCGGCCTGCACGAGGTGGATCAGCTTTCCGGGTTCTTCACCATCATCCACCAGGATCCCATCATTTCTCAGGTCAAGCTGATCGCCGAACCGTGGGACGTGGGCGAGGGCGGCTATCAGGTGGGCAATTTCCCCGTGAACTGGGCCGAATGGAACGGCATTTACCGCGACGACATGCGGGCTTTCTGGAAAGGCGACGGTGGGCTGGCCTCCGAGATCGGCTACCGCCTGACGGGCAGCAGCGACCTGTACCAGAACGACGGGCGCAAACCGTATGCCTCGATCAACTTCGTGACCGCGCACGACGGCTTTACCCTGCGCGACTCCGTGACCTATGAGGTCAAGCACAACGACGCTAACGGTGAAGGCAACGCCGACGGGCATAACCACAACATCACGTGGAATTGCGGGGTAGAGGGCGAAACCGACGATCCCGACATCAACAGGCTGCGCGGCCAGCAGACGCGGAATTTCCTGGCCACGCTGCTGCTGGGTCAGGGCACACCGATGCTGCTCGGCGGCGACGAGTTCGGGCGTACGCAAAAAGGCAACAACAACGCCTACTGCCAGGACAACGAAATCAGCTGGTACGACTGGGCCGATATCGACGAGGATCTGCTGGCCTTCACCAGAAAAGTGATCGCCCTGCACAAGACCCACCCCGCGCTGCACCGCCGCAAATTCTTCAGCGGACGCACCATTCGCGGCGAGGACGTCAGCGACATCGTGTGGCTGCGCTTCGACGGCCAGCGCATGACCGACGAGGACTGGAGCAACCACCAGACCCAGAGCCTCGGCATGTTCCTCGACGGAGATGGCCTGGACGACGTGGACGAGAACGGCCAACCCCTGCGCGACGACGACCTGCTGCTGCTGTTCAGCAGTTCTCACGTCGATCTACCGTTCCAGATTCCCGACCTCGACGCGTGCGGTGAATGGGAACTGGTGCTGGACACCACCGACGATCACGCGCAGGAAACCGTGAAAGCCGGGGAAACCACCATCCTGAAAGGCCGCAGCGTGAAAATGTACCGTTGTCAACGGTAAGCGGCGAGGAGGGAATGGTGAGTGGGATTGGCGTCCTTCTCACCATTTTTCCTCTCAAGTTTCAGTACAGCGTTTCTCGCTGGCGCTGCGGCAGGGTATCGTCGTACTGCTGTCCGCCAATGTCGCCTGCGGTGAGGGCCTGAAGCATCTCCCCTGCGCTGGGAACGCGGGCAGGTTCGTTGTGGTTCCACAGACCGGAACGAACCATGGCGCGTCCGCACTGGAAGAAGGCCGTCTCCACACTGATCTCCAGTACGCACCTGGGCAGTTTGTCGTCCAACACAAAACGGCTAAGGAGGTCTGCCCCCGAGAGAATTCGCGCCCTTCCATTGACGCGCAGGGTTTCGTTGACGCCCGGCACGAAGAAAAGCAGACCCACCTGCGGGTGGTGAAGGATGTTCCGCAGGCTATCGATGCGGTTGTTGCCACGCCGTTCCGGGAGCAGCAGCGTGTGCGCGTCCTGCACGTGAACCAGTCGTCCCGCCGGGTCACCTCGCGGGGAGGCGTCCAGGCCAGCAGGGCCGGAGGTCGCCAGCACCAGGAACGGGGACGCCTGAATCCACTGCTGGTACACCGGGTGAAGGAAATTCACTTCTTTGCGTAGCGACGGGGCACCCACTTCCCCGAACAGGCTCTCCAGTTGCTCAAGCGTTTCGACCACGTCCGGCGGAGGCAGAGTCATGGGGAAAGCTTACCGGGCTCTACTGCCCGGTCGTCGCCTGCGCATACACCTCGCCCAACAAAGGGAAAAGTTGCTGAAAACCGTCGTGGCTGGGATTGAGGATACAGACCCAGTTCATGGGGGCATAAATGGGATGCGGCATCAGGACATCGAGCGCGGTGTAATCCTGGCCGGTGTCCAGCACACTCCACTCGGCATTGGGCCTAGGAGGCGAGCCAAAGCGCTCCCGGTACTGCGGCGGGCGGAGAGGAAAATTCAGGCGGTACACGCCGGGTCTGGAAAGGTTGGAGGCGGCGTCGTGCTCGTCGGTCGTCACGACGGTCAGGAAGGGTCTCATTTTCTTCTCGTCACCTTCCACGAACCAGAAAAAGCTGGCCTGTGATTCGGTCACGCTGGCCTGCGGAAACAGTTCCTTCAGGGCCGCCATCATTTCCTGTTCGGTCATGGTTCAAGCGTGTTTGAGAATCATGAGCAGTGGCCGGGGCAGCCTCTTCACTGCCCCTTCATTCGCTGCCGCGCGGCCAAGCCCTCCCCTTACCCTGAAGTGCTGTCTGCCTACCGCTCTCTACCAGCAGAAAGGCAGAAAAAAGGATCTTCATGACTCAGGAAATTTTGACGGTTGAATCGGACATGCTCGCCTCGCGCCTGGGGGCTCATCCCCTGCCGGACGGTTCCGGCGTGCGCTTCCGCACCTGGACGACAGAAGCGCAGAAGGTGGCGGTACGCATCGGTGGGCAGCTTTACCCGATGGAAGCGCAGGGCGACGGGATTTTTGAAGCGCTTCTGAATGTCCCGCTGGGAACGAAGTATTTCTTCGATCTGGATGGTGTGGCCCGCCCGGACCCGTATGCCCGGTTCCTGCCGGACGGCGTTCACCGCGAGGCGGAAGTGGTGAACCTGCACGCCTACCCGTGGCGCAACACAGACTGGCGCGGCCTGAAACTGGAGGACTGCATTTTTTACGAGCTGCACGTGGGATCGTTCACGCCGCAAGGCACCTACCGGGCAGCCATGGAGAAACTGCCGTACCTGAAGGAACTGGGCATCACGGCCCTTCAGCTGATGCCGGTGGCGTCGTTTGCCGGGCAACGCGGCTGGGGGTACGACGGCACAGCGCTGTACGCCCCCCACGCGCCGTACGGGCGGCCCGAGGACTTGATGGCCCTGGTGGACGCCGCGCACGGGCTGGGGCTGGGCGTGTTTCTGGACGTGGTGTACAACCACTTCGGGCCGGACGGGAATTACCTGACGTGCTACAGCCCGCGCTACTTCACCAGCCGGTTTTCCAGCGCCTGGGGGGAGGGACTGGATTACGCCGAGCCGCACATGCGGCGATACATCACCGGAAATGCGCGCATGTGGCTGCGGGATTACCACCTCGACGGCCTGCGCCTGGACGCCACGCAGGCCATGCCAGACGACAGCCCGGTGCATATCCTGCGCGAGCTGGCAGGCGAGGTGCACAAACTGCGGGGCACCCACCTGCTGCTGGCCGAGGATTACCGCAACCTGCCGGAAATGGTCACCGAGCACCACCTCGACGGCATCTGGATCGACGATTTTCATCACGAGATGCGCGTGACCCTGACCGGGGACAAGGACGGCTACTACCAGCCGTACAGTGGCGGCGCGGCGGCGCTGGCGAACGCCGTGAACCGGGGCTGGGTCTTCGAGGGCCAGTGGTGGCCGCTGGAGGACAGGCCGCGCGGCAAGCCCGCCGACACGCTGGAGGCGCCCAGCCTCGTGTACTTCATTCAGAACCACGATCAGGTGGGCAACCGCGCCATCGGTGACCGGATTCATCACCTGAGTCACGTCTCCCCCGCCCTGTTCCGGGGGGCCAGTACGCTGCTGCTGACGCTGCCCATGACGCCGCTGATCTTCATGGGGCAGGAGTGGGCCGCCAGCACGCCCTTTCCCTTTTTCAGCGACCACCACGGCGAACTGGGGAAACTGGTCAGCGAGGGCCGCAAAAAGGAATTCGAGGGCTTCTCGGGCTTCATGGGTGAAGATGTCCTCGACCCGCAGGACGAAGCGACCTTCCAGCAGGCGAAACTGCGCTGGGACGAAGCTGAAAGCGGCGAGCACGGCCAGACCCTGCGCCTTTACCGCACGCTGACCCGCCTGCGCCAGACTGACCCGGTGCTGAGAAACCGCAGCCGCCAGCACCTCAGCGCCGGCAGCCTGGGCAACGACCTGCTGTGGGTCAAGACTGAAACGGCCGCCGGCCAGCGCGTGCTGCTGTGGAACGTCGGAACGGCCGACCTCAAACTGGATTCCCTGCCCCTGCCTTTTGGGCTGCCGCAAGACGTGGTGTTCTACAGCGAAGCCGACGGCCAGTCCAGCGGGTTTCCCCCCGAACTTCCCGCCGGTCATGCCTTGCTGCTGGGAACGACGGCATGACAGGCACCCTGGCGCAATCCACCGTCCACGTTCCACAGTCCACCTACCGCCTGCAACTGAACGCCGACTTCAACTTCGCGGCGGCCCGGCGGGTGCTGCCTTACCTGAAGCGCCTGGGCGTGTCGGACGTGTACCTGTCGCCTATCTGGGCCAGTTCGCCGGGCAGTGGGCACGGGTACGACGTGACCGATCACAGCGTGGTGAACCCGGAACTGGGCGGGGTAAAGGGCTTGCACAAGCTCTCGGCGGCCGCCCGGGAACTGGGGCTGGGGCTCATCGTGGATTTCGTGCCCAACCACATGGGCATTCAGGGTGGTCACAACCCCTACTGGGAGGACGTGCTGCGGCACGGTCAGGCCAGCCGCTTCGCGCACTTCTTCGATATCGCCTGGCATCCCCTGAAGCGGGCGCTGGACGGCAAAGTCCTGCTGCCGGTGCTGGGCGACCAGTACGGGCGCGTGCTGGAGCGCGGCGAACTGAAGCTGGAGTTGCGCGGCAACGAATTTGTGCTGTGCTACTGGGAGCGCCAGCTCCCCGTGTCCCCGCGCAGCCTCGCGCCGCTGCTGGGAAGCGTGCTGGAGGGCCTGCCTCCCCGCGTGGACGACCTGGCGCGTGCGGAACTGGCGAGCATTGCCCGCAGCGTGCAGAACCTGCCGCGCAGCACCGCCGAGCACCTCTCCGACGACGACCGCCTCAGCCGCGCGCAGGAAGCGGACGTGATCGCCCACCGTCTGGGGCAACTGATGGACTCGTCCAGACCCATCTGCGCGGCCATCAGCGCCACGCTGAACGCCATCAACGCCGATCCGGTGCGGCTGGACGCCCTGATCACCGAGCAGAATTATCGCCTGGCCTACTGGAAAGTCGCCGCCGAGGAGATCAATTACCGCCGCTTTTTCGACATCAACGACCTGGCTGCCCTGCGCATGGAAGACCCGCGCGTGTTCGAGTGGGCGCACGCCACGCTTTTTCAACTGCTGAAAGATGGTGTGGTGCAGGGCGTCCGGCTCGATCACACCGATGGGCTGTACGACCCGGCGGGGTACTTTCAGGCCTTGCAGGAGGGCGCAGCGCAGGTACTCGGTTCTGCGGCCAGTATTGGGGCTGCCGAGGAGCCGGGTGAAGCCCCCACTCCCCCGCTTCCTCTGTACGTGGTGGCCGAGAAAATCCTTGAACCGGGCGAGCACCTGCCCGACAACTGGGCGGTTCACGGCACGACCGGCTACGACTTTCTGGCGCAGTTGAGCGGCGTGTTCGTGGACGCCGCCAGCGAGGACGAGTTGAGCAGCATCTACCGCCGCTTCACGGGCGACCGGGACGAGTACCCGGCGCACCTGTACCGGGGCAAGCTGCTGATTCAGCGCGTGAGTTTGCCCGGTGAGGTGAACGTGCTGGCCGAGCGCCTCGTCACGCTGGCCGAGCATGACCGCCTGGCGCGCGATTTCACGCTGTCCACCCTGCGCGGCGCGATCCGGCAGGTGATTGCTTCGTTCCCCGTGTACCGCACCTACATCCGCGAGAACGGCGAACGTGAACCGGGCGACGACGCGAAGATTGCCTGGGCCATCGCCGAGGCCAAACGCCACAACCGTCAGGACGGCCAGCCGCTCGACCCCTCCGTCTTCGATTTCCTGCAGCGCGTCCTGACGCTGGAAGCCGAGGACGAAGCGACCCGCGAGCGGTATGCGAACTTCGCCATGAAGTTCCAGCAGCTCACTGGCCCGGTCACCGCCAAAGGAGCGGAGGACACCGCGTTCTACCGCTACGCCCGCCTGCTCTCGCTGAACGAGGTGGGCAGCGACCCCGCGCACTTCGGGACACCTGTGAAAGCTTTCCACGCGCTGGCCCGCGAACGGGCCGGGAAATGGCCGCACGCCATGCTGGCCGCCAGCACCCACGACACCAAACGTGGCGAGGACACCCGCGCCCGCATCAGCGTGTTAAGCGAGCTTCCGCAGACCTGGGCGGCGTTCCTGAGCCAGTGGTCGGCACTGTTCCGGGACTTGCAGACGCGCACGCCGGACGGGCTCCTTCCCTCTCAGCTGGATATTTACACGCTCCTGCAAAATGCGCTGGGCGCCTTCCCCCTGAATGGCGACCTGACGGCTTTCCCGGACCGGTTGAGTGCCTACATGCTCAAAGCTGCCCGCGAGGCGAAACTCCGCACCAGCTGGGCTGCCCCCGACAGCGAGTACGAAGCGGCGCTGGAAAGCTTTACCCGCGCCCTGCTGACGCACAGGGCCTTCATGGCGAGTCTGCGTGAGTTGCACGAACGGCTGAGCCCCTACGGCGCCCAGAACAGCCTGAGCGCGGCGCTGGTGCGCCTGACCGCTCCTGGCGTGCCGGACACGTATCAAGGCTGCGAGGGCTGGAACCAGAGCCTGGTTGACCCCGACAACCGCCGCCCGGTGGGTTACGCCAGTCGTGGACGCATTCTCACCCGGCTGGAGCACCGGCTTGACCTGGCACTGGCCCGGCAATTCCTGGAGAAATACGAGAACGGCGCCGTGAAAACCCTGGTGACCTGGGCCGCCCTGCAAGCCCGCCGGACGTCTCCAGATCTGTTTCAGTACGGTACTTACGCGCCCATCGAGGCTGGAAAATACCTGCTGGCCTTCGCCCGGCAATGGGAAGAGCAGAGCGTGGTCACGGTCGCGCCGCGCCTCACGTTGTCCCTGACAAAAGAGAAAACGTCGTGGGCCTACGGGGAAGTGTGGGGCAACCGGACGCTCACACTGCCGAAATCAGGCGTTTACAAAAATCTCCTGACGGGTGAAACCCTTCGCGCCAGAAGCACGAAGATCCCTGTGGCGAAGGTGTTGGAAAACTTCCCACTTGCTTTACTTGTGCAGGGCTAAGCGTCTGGATGGGCCTCTGGATGGATGGGTTTACAGTTTGGAAAGGGCGTGCTAACATTCCTTCCGCTGGCGAGGAAAAGACCTGTCCAGCCCCCGCGAGGGACAGCAGAAACCCGCGTGCAGGGTGCGGCGCTGTAGCCAAGTGGTAAGGCAGAGGTCTGCAAAACCTCCACCACCGGTTCGAGTCCGGTCAGCGCCTCCAATATACCTACCCCGTCCAGATGGACACCATAGAACCGTAGCTCAGGGGTAGAGCACTACCTTGACACGGTAGGGGTCAGGGGTTCAAATCCCCTCGGTTCTACCAGTAGAAACTCCCGCTCAGTCGGGGGTTTTTCTTTTTGGCTTTTTCGTGATGTTGGCCTTTCATAGCGACCACCACATCTCCTGGGTTTTCAAAAGGGACGGAGAGGGTCTTCGTCCTCAAGTTTCCGGGTGACGCTGACTTGGCTGTGGCCCAGGCATTTCGTGACCACTCGCAGGTCAAGGCCCTGGGCGATGGCTGACAGAGGTGTGACGCAGGTTATGCGTGCGAATCCACCAATGACATCGGCGCCTACTCATCCTGGGAGTGCGCATGGTAGCCCTGTGGCCCACGAACATGCCGTGCGCCTTAATGTAGACGACGCCGCGCTTGATGCCGCTCCAGCACAAGCATTACAGCTCTGCCATGCTCAGCAGTTATCCCTGCATCAAGGCAGGGAGGCCCTCTGAGTCGAGAAAATCCAGGCGTGTTCCATTTGCTCTGAACCCCTGCCCGTGAATCTCGGGGAATGGCCGCAGTGTCCTGCGACAGGACATAACCTTCGTAATAAATCTGTGAGCGCTGACCATTTACGCTGAGCTATGTCCAAATATACCAAACGGCGGCTGGTTTTTCCCTTCATGGCGTTAATGCTGGGTCAGGCGGCAGCCACGCCACTCAAGGTCGCCGTGGTTGGCCCCCTCAGTGGCGACCAGTCGGCTTTTGGTAAAGCCATGCAGCAAGGCGCAGAACTGGCAGTGAGCTTCAAACGCAAAGCGTTCGCTGCAATGGGATACGACTTGATACTGGTGCCTTTCGATGACCAGGCCAGCGCCACCCGAGCAAGTGGAATCGCCGACAAGATCACTGCCGACCCCGCCATCCTGGGTGTCATTGGTGCCTACAACTCCAGTGTCAGCAACGTCCTGGCCGGCGCCTTCGAACCCAGCGGACTGGCCATCATCTCGCCTGGCAGCACGAACGATAAGCTCACCCAGAACGGCTGGAAGCACTTTAGTCGCGTGGTCGCGCCGGACGGCGCCCAGGGAACCGCCGCCGCCGATCTCCTGCGGGAAAAACAGGTCAAACGTGTGGCCGTCATTTCGGACAACACCACCTATGGCAATGGGCTGATGAAAATCACTGAAACGGCTTTAAAGGACAGCTCGATTGCCGTGCCTGTAGCGCTTGGCGCAGGAACGCCCGAGCAGATCAACAGCGCCGTGAAAGCCATCAAGAAAGCCAACGTCGACGCCGTGTATTTCGGCGGAACTTATGATGTGGGTGCTGTCCTGCTCAAGAGCTTACGGGCCGCTGGCGTAAAGGGGTTTTTCCTGGGTGCAGACGGACTGGACACGGCTGATTACCTGAAAGCAGCGCGGCACGATGCCGTGCGGACTTCCTACACGACCGTGTTCGGTCTACAGGAAGATGAAAGATCCTCGCAAAGCTTCGTCAAGCTCTATCAGACGGCCTACAAGACGAAACCTGATGGTCTGGCCGCTTTCTCATTTGACGCCATGAACGTCCTGTTGAATGCCCTTGAACAATCCATGGCAGAGCAAAAGTGGCCCAGCAGAGCGCAGGTGGCGGCCGCCGTTCGCCAGATTGATTTGCCCGCATGTAAGCCCAGCGAGTTCGGCTGTCAGAACATCACCGGCCCGATCAGTTTCAACACCTATGGCGAACGTACCCGTGCGCGCATCTTCATTATGGAAGTCAGTCCACAACTGAGGCCCAGCATCCTCAAAGCCTTGACCATCCGGCAGTAGCTTCTCCGTCTTCAGACGTCAGGTCAACCCCACCTTCGATATCGCCGGCCAGATCAGGCACCTGCACATTCAGGAGGTCGTCCTCCTTCAGGTGTCTGGCTCGCGGTGGAAACACCGCCACCTGACTTGCCATCCGATGCGGCAGGCTCGGACGTGCGGGCAGGGCAAAGAGTGCTGTTCAGAGCGGCCGCCGGGGCACTCCGGACAGCACTTCGTGAACCTGTAACCCCGGTGAGCGTCTGCCCGAGGAGCCTCCTGGGCACAAGAAGTTCTCTTGACTTGTGTCCTGCACGGGGTACATCCGTGGGTACGCTACACTCCAGCGGCCGCACCACCCTAACCGGGCAAGGCCACCAAAGTCCAGCTCGTGTGGCGCTAGACCACCCGGCCTGACCCATAGCCGCGTCACAAGACACTGCGCGCGCTGAGTCTCTAATCCACGGGCGAGGTTGCCGTGCTGTCCCCAAGGTGGGCTTCAATGTCTCGCGGCGGCAGGGGCCGGGCCAGAAGAAAGCCCTGAATGCTGTCACAGCCCAGTTCCCCCAGGAGGGCCATCTGCCCGGAGGATTCTACTCCCTCGGCGGTGACGAGCATGTTCAGGCCGTGGGCCAGGTTGATCACCACGCTGATGAACACCTCGCTGGGTTCCTTTTGCGCGCCCTGATCGTGCATGAAGGAGCGGTCTATTTTGAGGATATCGATGGGCAGGCTCCGCAGCATGCTGACGCTGCTCTGGCCGGTACCGAAATCGTCCAGGGCGATCCGCACCCCCAGCGCCTTGAGGTGAGTAAACAGCTGCGACGCTGCCCCGGCATTGCTCAGGACACTGCTCTCGCTCAGTTCGAGAATCAGGCGGTGCGGATCGAGGCCAGAGAGTTCCAGGGCTTTCTGAACTGCCGGGAGAAAGCTGGGGTGTTCGAACTGGAGGGCGCTGATATTCACACTGATGGTCAGACCACGGGTATTCGCGCCCCAGACCGCCGCCTGACGACAGGCTTCCTGCAAAACCCATTCGCCCAGCGGCACAATCAATTCGCTGTCCTCGGCAATCCCGAGGAACGCTCCAGGGGGCAGCAGACCGCGAGTCGGATGCTGCCAGCGCACCAGCGCCTCATAGCCCACCAGTACGCGTGTCTGAACATCGAACTGGCCCTGATAATGCAGCACAAATTCATTGCGGGCCAGGCCTTCGCGAAGGTCGCGCTCGACATCCACACGCTCCGCCGTTTCCTCAGTCATGGTCGGCTGGAAGGTTTGCACGCCGTTCTTGCCCTCGTGCTTGACGCGGTACATGGCAATGTCGGCGTTTTTCTGGAGCGTCGTGACGTCGCGGCCGTCGTGCGGGGCCACCGCCACGCCGATGGAGCCGGTCACGTGCAGCGTGTGCCCCCCGACCTCGACTGGCCGGATCAACTCATTCAGAATCTTGTGCGCCACCCGTTCAGCGTCCTGAGCCGACCGGATCTGGCGCAGCACGACCGTGAATTCGTCGCCCCCCATGCGGGCCACCAGGTCACTGGAGCGCACCACATGGGTCAGCCGGCGCCCCACCTCCTTGAGCAGTTCATCTCCGACATCGTGTCCCAGCGTGTCATTGACCTGTTTGAAACGGTCCAGGTCGATAAACAGCAGTCCGAAGAGGCCCTGGTCGAGGGTCTGTAACTCGCGCTCGACTTCATGCTGGAAATGGGCACGGTTGGCCAGGCCAGTCAGGGCGTCGTGGGTCGCGCGGTAGGCCAGGGCCTCCTGAGCGGCCTGGAGGGCGGTGTTGGCCTGGGCCAGCTCATTGCTGCGGCGCCGCTCGTGTTCGGCCTCGCGGCGCAGAATTTCCACCTGAATCTGTGCACCCAGCACCTTGGCTTTTCGCTCCACGGCCTCGGTATGCAGTTCACGGTCCAGGGCCTGGTAAAGCTGTGAATGTTCGTAGGCCTGCTGCCACTCCTCGCGGGCCGCGTACAGCCGGCTCAGGTGCAGCAGCACCGACCGTTGCAGCGGCCTGATGTCGTAGCGCCGGGCTTCCTCCAGCGCGAGTTCCAACTGCTCCTGGGCCGGGCCGAGCTGTCCGAGTTGCAAGAGGGCCTGGCCGGCGAACATACGGGCATACACCACGTACTGCCGGTCGTCGACCTCCAGCGCCAGCGGCAGCAGTTCCTCGGCCTGACGGGCCGCTTCGGCCACCTCACCCGTATCGATCAGGCAGGGCAAGATCCAGGTGCGCAGCACCACCTCGTGCTGACGGACGTGCAGTTCCTGGAGGGTGGGGAGATACCCACTGGCCAGCGCCAGGGCTTCCTCCGGGGAGCCCACGTGGTAATAGCAGAGCACCGTATTGATGAGCGCCGAGGAGTACGCGTGCGGCGACTTGCTTTGCTGGGCCAGCTTCATGACTTCCTGAAACACTTCGAGTGCCAGGGGATAGTCACCAAGGTCGATATGGACTAGACCCACGTTATTGAGCACCCGGGCGCGGTCTTCCACGTCCCCACGGGCCTGAGCCAGCGCCAGGCTGGTCTGGTAGTGTTCCATCGCTTCGCCGTAATGGCCAAGGGCCACCGCGCAGTTGCCCCGGCTGTTCTCGATCCGGGCCGTGAGGAGGTCGTCCTGCACCAGATCGGCGGCGGCCTGGGCCTTGGCCAGGGTGTCCAGGGCCGTCTGATACTCCGAGCGGAAATAGGAGGTCGCGCTCAGGAAAATCAAGGCCAGCGCCTCGCTGCGGGCGTCTCCCAGCCGAAAGGCCAGGGCCTGCGCCTCGCGCAGAAGCTGCTCTGCGCGCGCGACATCGGCCACGACCAGCGGTTCGGCGGTTCTCAGCAGTTCCTGGAGCCGAGACACCTGCGCTTCATCGGTGGAGGGGACAGAGGGCAGCGATTCCTCGGACATAAGATCATGCTAGAGCAAAGGATCTTACCCAGTTCTTTTCGAACCGTCGTCCAAACGTCCATCTGCGGCAAGCCGAACTGTGACGACCGGCCCAGCAATTTCACTTTCCCTGGGCGAAGCGTTCGGGTCTACTCGGGCAACAAATGCTGAAGAACCCAGGAACTCCAGCTTTCAGTGCGGCCAGGAACGGTCAGAAAACAGGCCCAGCGGGTCGTCTCTCATCAAGCCGCGCAGAAACGAAGTAGAAACGAAAAAGCCCCGCCTGTCGGCGGGGTTTCTCATTGGCTGGGGCACAAGGACTCGAACCTTGATTAACGGTGTCAGAGACCGTCGTCCTGCCATTAGACGATGCCCCACCAGGCACAGCACACTGGCGCGGGAAAGTATATGCACAGCGAATCAGCGGCGTCAAGTCCGGCGTTCAGGCCCGGCACTGCTGAACTCCGTTCAACGGCGTCCTTGAAAGCCTCTAATCGACTTGCCCCCCCTGATTCATTTCTGTTACACTAAGGTGTTGCCGCGCCGTTTCAAAACGGGTAGGTATCAGGATCAGGCGAACGAGGAGCACGCCAAGTGCGCCCGCGCCAGGAGGACAGGAGTTCATGGAAGAGAACACTCAGACCCCCGCCCAGCAGGGTGGGACTCAGCCCACGACGGGCAACGCCGCCCCCACCGACAACACGCCCAGCACCGGCGCCGAGGAGCGTCAGAGCCAGGAGCGCGAGTACCCGGCCATGACCATGGAGGACATCCTCGCCAGTGAAGCGGCGCAGGAGCACCAGAACGTCTCACGTGGCGACATCGTGGACGGCACCGTGGTGTTTATCGGTCAGGACGGCATTGCGGTGGATATCGGCGCGAAGGTCGAAGGCGTCATTCCCCTGAATCAGCTCGGGGAAGAGCCGGTGACCGTGGAGCAGGCCCAGGAGATGTACAAGCCCGGTGACGCCATCGAGGCGTACGTCGTGCGCGTCGACCTGCCCAACAGCCAGATTGTGCTGAGCAAGAAACGTGCCGAGCAGGACAAGGGCTGGCGCGTTCTGGAAAAAATGCAGGAAAACGACGAGGCTTTCGAAGTCGACGTCCTCGAAAAAGTGCGTGGCGGTCTGGTCGCCCAGGTGGAAGGCATTCGCGCTTTCCTGCCCGCCAGCCAGGTGGACACCCGCCGCGTGAATGAGCTCGACCCCTACGTGGGCAAGCCCCTGCAGGTCAAGCTCATTGAGCTGAACCGCAAGCGCAACCGCGTGATCATCAGCCACCGCGCCATCATGGAGGCCGAGAAGGCCAAGGCCCGCGAGGCGACGGTCGGTCAGCTCACCCCCGGCAGTGAGTTTGAGGGTGAAGTGGTGGAAATCACCGACTTCGGCGTGTTCGTGAACCTCGGCGGTATCGACGGCCTGGTGCACCGCAGCGAACTGACATTCGGGCGTTTCAACCACCCCCGTGACGTCGTGAAGGTCGGCGAAACGGTCAAGGTTCAGGTCATCGACGTGGACGAGGGCCGTGAGCGCATCAACCTCAGCATGAAGTCCCTGACCCAAGACCCCTGGGAAGGTGCGGTGGATCGTTACAGCATCGGCCAGAAGGTCAAGGGCAAGGTCACGAACCTTACCAACTTCGGCGCGTTCATTGAGCTGGAGCCCGGCCTGGAAGGTCTGGTGCACGTCAGCGAGATGAGCTGGACGAAGCGTGTGCGTCACCCCAACGAAGTGATGAAGGAAGGCGACGAGGTCGAGGCCGTGATCCTGCGCATCGACCCCAAGGAGCGCCGCATCTCGCTGGGTATTCGTCAGACCACCGACGATCCCTGGAGCGCGCTGCCTGACCGCTACCCGCCCGGCACGCCCGTCAAGGGCAAGATCACCGGCATGACCGACTTCGGTGTGTTCATGGAGATCGAGGAAGGCATCGAGGGCCTGATCCACATCAGCGAACTCGACCTGAACCGCGTCAACAACCCCGCTGACCTGTTCAAGAAGGGCGACGAGATCGAAGCCATGATCCTGAACATCGACCCGGTGGAACAGCGCGCCAGCCTCAGCCGTCGCCGTTTCCTGGGTGGCGGTGCCCCCGCCCCGCAGCAGGGCGGCAACCGCGACTACGTCAGCCAGGGTGGCGGTGCACGCAGCGACCGTTACAGCAGTGGCGGCAGTGGCGGGCAGCGCGGCGGCCGTGGTGGACGCCAGGGCGGCGCCGACTACAACTACAACGCCAAGGACGCCCAGCAGGGCGGCAAGATCAGCACCAAACTCGGTGACGTGTACGCGGATCTGTTCGCGCAGTTTGGCCTGAGCAACGATAAGAAAGACGAGAAGACCGAAGAGTAACCCGTTTCGCTCTTTAACAACCGCCTCCCCGTGGGGCGGTTGTCTTTTTGTCGATTACGGCTGGGCGGCGATGAGCTGGTGAGCGCTGTGCTGAATGCAGTTGCGGCCCAGCGCCTTGGCCTCGTAAAGGGCCATATCTGCCCGGCGCAGCAATTCGTCCGAAGACTCAGCGGGGAGTCGCCGGGCCACGCCGAAACTGGCGGTCACCCCAGAGACCTCGCCCACCTTCAGGCCAGGCAGCCGCTCCCGGAAGTGCTCGAGCACGCGCGTGATGTCTGGCCCAGGCAAAACCGGCAGAATCAGCAGGAATTCCTCGCCGCCCCAGCGGGCGCACATTGTGCCGTCCGGCATCACGCGCTGGGCCTACTGCACCACGCTGCGCAGCACCGCGTCTCCCGCCGCGTGCCCGTGCCGGTCGTTGATGCTCTTGAAGTGATCCAGATCAAAAAGGGCCACCGTGAAGTCCTGACTGCTCTGTTGCAGCGTCAGCAAGTGCTCCTCACCGGCGCGGCGGTTGGCGGTTCCGGTCAGGGCGTCCTGGTAGGCGGCCAGTTGCCTGGCCATCATCAGGAGGTGCCGCCGCCCCATCACGAACTGCATGAAAATCATGGTGAGACTCACCATCACGAATTGCAGCGTGGACGCCAGCAGGGTTGCGTCCTGCCGCAGCGTCGGGTTGCCCGCCAGGTGGCCGGCCGTGATCAGCATGGACAGGCCGAAGATGCTGAGGCTGAACCGGAAGGCCCGCTGCGGTCGAAAGTACAGGAAAGCCGCCGCATAGAGCGGGGCAAACCAGTAAGTGTTCTGGCTGAGCATATGATGCACCGGCGCGAACACCCGGAACTGCTGGTTCAGCGCCAGCAGGAAGTAAACGGCGTAAACGGCGAACAGCACGATCTGGGCCACGTTCAGCCGCACCCACCCCCGGTACACCCCGAAAATCAGCGCCAGCCACAACGCCGCGATGCCCGGCAGCATCAGGAGGTCGAGCGGGTCGAAGTCCGTCCGTTCGAACCACAGGGCCGCCGCGCTGGCCAGCACGCCAACCCCGGCGGTCATAGTGAACAGTTGGCGAGAGTCGCTGTGAGTCATGTTGTGTACCGCAAATTGAGCGGGATGTGAGGGATTTTTATTGTAAACCGTTTTTAAGAGGCGCCGACGCCCCGCGCTGTACGACCCCTGGAGATTAAAGAGCAGCTGTTCAGGAAAAAGAGGCGGCCTCGTCTGATACCGGAAGAAAACGCCGGGAGCGCGGTCAGGAGGTTCCTCGCGGGATATGGGGTCTATGCGCGTACGGGCTCAGGCTGTGGACAACCCGATGTCATGGTGAATGCGGCAGCGCGCCTCGTAACTCTCCTGAGCGCCCACCAGCACCACCGGATCGTCGAACAGCGCCGGTTGTCCGGCAATCAGACGCTGCGAACGCGTGGCCGGGGCGCCACACACCGTGCAGATGGCCGTGAGTTTCTCCACGCTTTCTGCGCGTGCCAGGAGCTCCGGCACTGGGCCGAACGGCTCGGCGCGGAAATCCATGTCCAGCCCCGCCAGGATCACGCGCACGCCCCGCTCGGCCAGTTCCAGCACCAGCGGAATCAGTTGCGGCCCAAAAAACTGCGCCTCGTCAATGCCCACCACGTCTACACCCTCGGGTTCGGCGCTCAGCAGTTGGCCCTCACCGCTCAGCCGCGCCCGGATGGCCTGCACGTCCGGCACCGCCACCGCCTCGATGCTGCGCCCCGCATGACTCGCCACCTGCGTGGCGTGGTAGCGGTCATCTAGCGCCGGCTTGAACACCGCCACCCGCTGCCTGGCAATGACCGCCCGCGTGACCCGGCGGATCAACTCTTCACTTTTACCACTGAACATGGGGCCGACGATCACCTCAAGGTGACCACCGGCATAAGGAGACTTGAGCACAGGAAATTATGGCAGAGGCCTGAAAAACAGAGAAGGGACAGTCACCGCCGCGCCAGATATCGGAGTCCATATCACCAATTTGACCGGTTCAGCCACTCCTCCTGGCAGCACTCCTGGAATGGTGAACGCTACCGGTTGGAATCGAAACCATGAAAAAACTGCCCCGCTGGGAGGCAGTTTCTGGGATTCCAGGAGCAGGGTTACTGCTTGAGGATGTTGTCCAGGTCGGTGGGGGTGATTTCCTGGCTCTGTGCGCCCACGGCGGTGGACGCCAGGGCTCCGGCGGCGTTGGCAGCGCGCGCGGCCTGGGCGAGGGTCTGGCCTTGCAGGATGGCGTGGGCGAAGGCGGCGGTGAAGGTGTCGCCCGCGCCGGTGCTGTCGATGACAGGTTTTTCAGGGCGAATAGAGTCGACCAGCTCGGTGTCCTCGGGCGTCCAGACGACGCTGCCCATCTTGCCGACCTTCACGGCGACCTGGCTGACGCCGGCTTCGCCCAGCTTGGCGAGGGCGTTGCTGAGGCTGTTCGTGGCGGTCAGGGCCAGCAGTTCGTGCTGGTTGAGGGTCAGGTAATCCGCGCCGACCACGTCCTGAAGAAGCTTGGTGCCGACCTTGTTGACGGCTCCGGTGCCCAGGTCGATGAACACCGGGACGGGTTTCTTGGCCGCTTTCGCCAGTTCGATGGCTTTCAGGGCGTAGTCGCGCTGTGGCCCTTCGGTGAGGCTGTAGCCGCTGATGATCAGGGCGTCGACGCTTTCCACGTCTTTTTTCTTCAGTTTGGCCGGGTCGAGCTGGCGGTTGGCCGCCCCGTCGCTGATCATGGCGCGTTCCCCGTCGGGGGTCTGCATGACCGTGATGGTGCTGGTCAGGTATTCGGGGTCGGTCTGAACGGCGCTTTCGGACACGCCGCTTTCGCGCACCTGCGCCAGCGCGACCTGCGCGAAGGGGTCTTCGCCGACGCGGGCCGCCAGGGTGACGGTGTGGCCCAGCCGGGCCAGGGTGACGCTGATGGTGCCGCCTGCGCCGCCGGGCTGCATGGTGGAGCGTCGGGGGGCGATCTCCGCGCCGGGGGTGGGCAGGTGGTCGAGATGATAAAGGTGGTCAACGGTAACGTCGCCTATGACGTAGAACTTCACGAGAACATCCTCCGGAAAGGGGTCACTCCAGGCCCTGGAATTCGGTGGCTTGCGGGGGCGGAGCGGTGAGGGTACGCACGGGTTTTGCAGCGCCTGCTTACCGTATCACGTCCAGGTGGTGTGCCATGGACACCAATTCGGGGAGGGGGATGTCCTCTGCCCGGATGTCTGGACGTAACCCCACGCGGCCCAGCGCCGCATCGATGGCTTCGGGCGCATGCCCCACCAGGCGCAGGTTGTTGCGCAGGGTTTTGCGGCGGTGGTGCAGGGCCGCGTCGATAAAGGCAATCAGTTCTGTCTGGGGTTGCGGGCGGGCGCGGTCGAAGTCGAGGCGCACCACGCTGCTGGTCACGTCTGGCGCGGGGAAAAAAGCCCCTTTGGGTACGTCGCGGACGTGCGTCACGCTGCCGTATAGGGCCGCCAGGGCGCTCAGGAACCCGTAGGCGTCCTGGCCGGGCCGGGCGGCCAGGCGCTGCCCCACTTCCTTTTGCACCAGCACCGTGGCCGAAAGGATGCCGGGCGCAGCCATGAAACGCGACAGCAGCAGCCCGGTGATGTAGTACGGCAGGTTGGCGATCACCCGGGTGCCGGCGGGCAGGGAAGCGTAATCGAAGTCGAGCGCGTCACCCCACACGACCTGCACGTCCGTGCCGGCCAGCGTTTCGGCGAGCACCGGGCGCAGCCGTTCGTCTTTTTCCAGCGCCGTGACCCGCGCGCCGCGTAACGCCATTTCGCGCGTCAGCACGCCCAGGCCCGGCCCGACCTCCAGCACGTCGACGCCCGGCGCCGCCCCGCCCGCCTCGGCGATGGCCCGCAGGATGTTACCGTCGATCAGGAAATTCTGCCCCAGGCTCTTGGTGGGGCGCAGGCCGTGGGTGCTGAGCAGTTCGCGCACGCGGGCCGGGGAGTACAGAGGGGGGGCGGCAACAGGATCAGTCACAGGGAAACTCCAGGGAAAGGGCGCGCTACGCTTTTGGCCGGTGCCCCCGCGCCCTTTGTGGTTTGGGGCCGAGAAGCGGGCCTGAGCGCGTCAGTATACTGCCGGCATGACCGATCCCGCCCATCCCTCCAGCAGCGTGGGGAACGCCGTGGATGACCTGCCATCCAGTGTTCCCGCCGGGCCGGGCAGCGCCGAACTGCCCAGCTGGCAGTCTTTTGCCCGGCAGCACGACTGGTCGCGGGCCCAGACGGTGGCGTCGCTGAAGGAGCCGGGGGGGACACTTCACGCCGCCTTACAGTCGGTTTCGGCGCTTCAGGAGGACGTGCGGGCCCGCAAGTACTTCGGCGCTCGCCGCGCCCTGAGCGTCCTCCAGATCACCCTGAAGGAGCTGGAGCAGCAGCGTCAGGGGGAAGCGGCCCTGCTGCATACCCTGGTCACGCCGGAGCAGCTGGGCCGCGCCCTGAGCGCGCTGGAGACGGTCAATGGCGAGGTTGACCCGGAGGTGCTGCACGCCAGACTGGCCGAAGCCGAAACCCACCCGCTGACCCGCGCCGAGGCCCTGAACGCCCTGGGGGTGCTGCACGCCCTGCGCGGCGAAGCGGACGCCGCGAAAAGCCATTTCGGTGAGGCGCTGGCGCACGATCCCGGGCATTACCGGGCGCGCATGAACCTGGGGAACCTGGCGCTGGAGGCCGGCGACGCCGCAGCGGCCGAGCAGGAATACCGCGCCGTGCTGAAACTGGCGCCGCAGTACGACGGCGCGCACCACAACCTGGGGGTGGCGCTGCGGCGGCAGGGCAAGGTGTACGAGTCGGTGGGTTCCATCCGCCGGGCGCAGCGCCTGAACGTGCGGCGCACGCAGCAGGAGACGCGCGAGGAAATGAAGGAGAAAATGCAGAGCGATCCGGCGATGCGCCGCATGCGGAACATCATGATTGCCGTGCTGGTCGCGGTGTTTCTCCTGATTCTGCTGCTGAGCCGCTAGGTCATGACGCCAGAGAGGCTGCGGCCGGAAGTGGTGCTGTCCCCGGCAGGCGTGAGGGCCATCGATGCCCGGCTGGAACGCGCGGGCCTGCTGGATCTGGCGATGGAGGAAGCCGGGCGGGCCGCAGCGGACGCCATCCAGCTTTTTTTTCCAGTGGGGCAGGTGCTGCTGCTGGCGGGCAGCGGGGCCAACGGCGGGGACGCACTGGTGGCGGCGCGGCACTTGCATGCGCTGGGGCGGGCCGTGACCGTGCTGGCGCTGCCGGCCCAGCACCCCCTGACCCGCCTCAACCGCCGCCGATTGAAAGCGGTCGGGGTCGAGGTCGGCCGCCTGAGTGCGGCGCCCCTACGCCGCGCCCTGCGTGAGAGTCAGGGGGTGATCGACGGCCTGCTGGGCACCGGCTTCAGGCCCCCACTGCGGCCCGCGTTGCAGGAACTGGTCAGGCTGGTGAACGCCTCCGGGCAGCCGGTGATCGCGCTCGACCTGCCCACCGGCCTGGACGCCGGCAGCGCGGCGGTCACGGGTGAACCGGTACAGGCCAGCGTGACGGTCACCTTCAGCGGCCTGAAGCCCGCGCTGCTGTACGGCCCGGCAGCCCACTACGCGGGGCAGGTGCAGCTGGCCGACCTGCGCCTGCCGCCCGGCTGGGCGCTGGCCGAAGCCCTGGCGACCCGGCCGGCGGCTGCCGAAGTGGCGGGGCTGTTGCCGGTGCGTTTCGCGGACGCGCACAAGGGCACGGCGGGGCACGTGTGGGTGATCGGCGGGCATCCGGGAATGGTCGGAGCCGCCGCCCTGGCTGGCTGGGCCGCCCTGAGAAGCGGGGCGGGCCTGGTCACGGTGCATTCCGAGGCGCCGGTGCCGCTGGTCACGCCGGAACTGATGATCCGGCAGCACGCCTCCCTGCTGGGGGCGCTGCGGGACACCGCGCCGGCCAGTCGCCCGCAGGCGCTGTGCGTGGGCATGGGCCTGGGGCCCCAGGCCGAGGACGCGGCGCGTCTGGTGCTGGCCTGGCAACGGCCCACCGTGCTGGACGCCGACGCCCTGCAACCCTCCCTGGCCGGCGCGGGGCACGCGCAGTGCATCTGGACACCGCACCCCGGCGAGGCTGCCCGCCTGCTGGGCACGAACACCCCGGACGTGACCCGCGACCCCATTCAGGCGGCCCGCGCCCTTCAGGAGCGGCTGGGCGGCGTGGTCATCCTGAAGGGCGGGCCAAGCACCATCGCGGCGCCGGACGGTATACGGGTCAGCCGGGGCGGACACCCCGGTATGGCCAGCGCCGGAATGGGCGACACCCTCTCCGGGGTGCTGGCGGCGCTGCTGGGCCAGGGCTTAAGTGCCGGCGAGGCCGCGCTGGCCGGCACAGCGCTGCATGCCCGCGCGGGCGAACTGGCCGGGCAGCAGCATGGGTACGGGCTGAGCGCCACGGACGTCATAGAACAACTGGGCCGTGCCTGGCAGAGCCTGGTGCTGGCGGACAATACCGCCCCCACCCCCAAAGGGCGGCACGACATCATTGAAGGCAACGTCATAAAATGAACTAAACTGAGCCCGTTCATGCAGGGTTTGCTCTCTGATCTTCCCCTTCTCGGCCTGCTGGAACTGATCCACGCGACCCGGCAGACTGGCGTGCTGGAGGTCGAGAGTGACCTGCCTTTCACCATTGCCTTCCAGCAGGGCCAGATCGTTTCCGGTGGAATTCTGGACTGGCTGGGCACCGACGCCCTGCACAGTTGCTCGCTGCTGCCCACCCGGGGAAAGTTTCAGTTCCGGCAGCGCGGCGTGACCGGGCAGCCGCTGGCGCCTTACGACATGTTCACCACCGAGTGGGCCAGGGTCAGCGACGAGTGGGCGGAGGTTTGCACGTACATCGGCAGTCCCAGCCGCCTGTTCAGCGGGGACTTGCCCCTCTTCAACGAGCATGGGGGCCGCAGCATTCGCGCCGCTGCCCGCAAAAGCAACCGCCCGCTGCTGGAACTGTCGCAGCAGGTCGCCGAGGACGTCCGGAGCCGCCGGCTGCGCCCCACCAACCGGTTCGCGTGGTTCGGCCTGCTGATCAATCCCGATTCGCAGTACGCCACCGATCACCCGGTAACGCTGCTGCTCGACGGGGAGCGCAACCTGGGCGAGATCGTCGACCTGGCGCAGGACGTGAATATCGTGCGCGAGTATCTGCTGCAGGCCATTCAGAGCGGCCTGCGCTTTCAGGGCAGCGGCTGGGTGCTGCGCGACCTGATCTGGGAAAATCAGTACGCGTAAAAAGACCGGGGCGGAAAAGCGGCTGCTTCCTTACCGGCCCCAGAAGTGCCACAGACCGTACAGGCCGATCAGAACGTGCAGCGCCAGTTTGGCCGCGATCCCCGAGAGCAGGCCGACCAAGGTGCCCCAGGCAGAGGCCAGCGCCTCGTTTAAGGGTTTGCGCTCGAACAGCAGTTCGGCAATCAGTGCCCCCGCCACCGGGCCAATCAGCAGGTTGAAAGGCGGCAGTGGAATAAAGAACGACAGCAGCCCGCCCAGCAGGGCACCCCACATGCCCGCCTTGCTGCCCCCGAATTTGCGGGCTCCCCACGAGGCCGCCAGGTTGTCGACGACCAGGGCCAGAATTGCCACCAGCCCGAAAGTCAGGAGCACGGTCAGATCCTGCGCGGCCTGATACCCGTCCATCAGAACCGCCACCAGCGCCCCCGCGAAAATGATCAGGGTGGCCGGCACCACCGGCAGGAACGTGCATATCACGCCTACCAGCCACACCACCAGAAAAACGAGAAAAGGCCAGGTCATTCTGAAAGCAGCATACGTGCCCAGACTCAAGTCGGTTCCCACAGCTGAGTCCGTCACCAGGCCCGACCTGGGCAGGGACCTCTGGCGCACGGCGTCAACCAGATTCGGAAACCACCCTGTACCCTGAGGACATGGGCAAACTCATCCGCGACCGCATTCCCGAACTGCTGGGCGACCAGGCCGGCACGCACCGTCCCCTTGACGACGACGCCTTCGAGACCGCGCTGCGCCAGAAACTTCAGGAGGAAGTGCAGGAGTACCTGGAGGGCGGCGAGGTCATGGAACTCGCGGACATTCTGGAGGTCGTGTACGCGCTGGCGAAACTGGACGGCGTCACCGAAAGCCAACTCGATTACTTCCGCGCCGAGAAAGCCAGAGACCGTGGCGCTTTCGAGCAGAGGTTGTACTGGGAAGGGGAATGAGTGGAGGGGGCTGTACTGTGAGGATTGGGCTGTGAGGACTGTGCCGTCAGGAGTGGGCCGTCAGGAGTGGGCCGTCACGCCCTCAGTTCCTAACACCCGTTAGGCCCTTCCCGTAAACTAAACGTATGTCGAAAGCTGTGATTGTGGCGGCGTCCCGCACGCCGACGGGGAAATTTTTGGGTGCACTCGCTGACGTGAAAGCCGTGGATCTGGGGGCCATCACCCTGGCCGAAACGCTGAAACGCAGCGGCGCCCCGGCTGAACTGGTCGAGGAAGTCATCATGGGGCAGGTCGTGCAGGCCGGCTGCGGCCAGAACCCGGCGCGGCAGGCGGCCCTGAAAGCTGGCCTGAGCCACGAGGTCGGCGCGCTGACCATCAACAAGGTGTGCGGCAGCGGCCTGAAAGCCGTGATTCTGGCCGCGCAGAGCATCCGGGCCGGGGATCAGCACGCCGTTCTGGCGGGCGGCATGGAAAGCATGAGCAACGCTCCCCACCTGCTGCCAGGGGCCAGGAAGGGTTACCGCCTGGGCCACCAGACGGTGCTGGACGCCAACACTCACGACGGCCTGTGGTGCTCCATCAACGACGAGGGCATGGGCCTGACCGGCGAGCGCGTGGCCGAGAAGTACAGTATCGGGCGCGAGGAACAGGACGCCTACGCGATGGGCAGCCATCAGAAAGCCGTTTCCGCGCAGCAGGAAGGCCGCTTCAAAGACGAAATCGTTCCCGTGACGGTGAAGGGCCGCAAGGGTGACGTGGTCGTGGATACCGATGAAGGCCCCCGCAGTGACACCAGCGAGGAAACCCTCGGCAAACTGAAACCTGCCTTCAAGAAGGAGGGCAGCGTCACCGCCGGGAATGCCCCCGGGCTCAACGACGGTGCCGCCAGCCTGATGGTCGTCAGCGAGGAATTCGCCCAGGCGCACGGCCTGACGCCCATTGCGGAAATCATCGACTACGCCACGGGCGGCCTGGCCCCCGAATGGGTCATGATGACGCCCGTGCCCGCCACCCAGAAACTCCTGCAGAAACTCGGCTGGCAGGCCGGCGACGTCGACCTGTGGGAACTAAATGAAGCCTTCAGCGTGCAGAGCCTCGCCGTGAGCCGCGAACTGGGTCTGGACGCGGCCCGCGTGAACGTGAACGGCGGCGCGGTCGCACTGGGCCACCCCATCGGCGCGAGCGGCGCACGCATTCTGGTCACGCTGCTGAGCGCCCTGAAGCAGCAGGACAAGGAAACCGGCATTGCCACCCTGTGCATGGGCGGCGGCAACGGCCTCGCCCTGGCTGTGAAACGGTTAGGCTAAGCACATGACGACCCTCTGGATCATCGAAAGCACGTACCTGAAACCCGCCGATGAAATCGCCAAAATCACCCCGCAGCACCGCGAATGGCTCGATCAGCACTACAGGAGCGGCCTCTTTCTCACCAGCGGGCGCAAAGTGGACAACACCGGCGGCATCCTGGTGGCCCGCACCGAGCACGTCGAGCAACTCATGGAACTGTTTGATGAAGACCCCTTCGTGAAACACGGGTGCTCCCGCTACAAGTACACCGCCTTCCATCCAGTGAAGCGCGGGAAAAGCCTGGAACTGGAGGGCGTGCCCCTGGTGGAGTGAAGTGTGACGGTCTTTGTCTTTTTGGATGATGCAAATTCGGAGAACCACTATCAATTCAGCAACCTGTTTTTTGCTGGCATCCTCGGATTCGCAGAGGATTTGCGAGCAAGCTCTGAGCTTTTACGCCTGCTCAAAGAAGGCAGCCTGATGCACGGGGTATGGATTGAAGACTACAGCCTTGAAACCCAGAGAGAATTTTTAAAAGTGATTGAGGAATTCTCTGAGAATCTAAAGAGGAAGGGAGTCGAAGAAAATTACGTGATCTATGTCAATGGTTTTGTCCGAGTCCTCGCTGAAAAAATGCGAAATCCCAAAACCAACTTCACTTATCTAAATGAGGAAGAGAGGTTCCAGTTATGAAATTTGGGGTCATCGGTGCAGGTCAGATGGGCGGTGGGATCGCGCAGGTCGCGGCGCAGAGTGGTTTTGATGTCGTTGTTCAGGACATGAAACAGGAATTTCTGGATCGCGGGAAAGCCGTCATTCAGAAAAGCCTGGGCAAGCTGCACGAGAAAGGCAAATTGAGCGACTCGCCTGAAGCCGTCCTGGGCCGCATTCACTTCACCACTGACCTGAACGACTTCGCCGACTGCGATCTGGTGGTCGAAGCGATCGTCGAAAACGAACAGGTGAAAAACGAACTGTTCCGGCAACTCGGCCAGATCGTGAAGCCCGAGGGCATTCTGGCGAGCAACACCAGCTCCATCCCCATCACGGCGCTGGCTGCCGCTTCGGGCCGCCCTTCTAAGTTCATCGGGATGCACTTCATGAACCCGGTGCCGCTGATGGGGCTCGTGGAGGTCATTCGCGGGTATCAGACCAGTGACGAAACCACGCAAATGGTCACGCAAACCGCCGAGAAGATGGGCAAAACGCCGCTCGCGTGCAACGACTTCCCTGGCTTCGTGAGCAACCGCATCCTGATGCCCATGCTGAACGAGGCCATCCAGTGCGTCATGGAAGGCGTCGCGGAACCAGAGGCGATTGACGGCATCATGAAACTGGGCATGAACCACCCGATGGGGCCGCTGACGCTGGCGGACTTCATCGGCCTGGACACCTGCCTGGCCATCATGGAAGTCCTGCACAGGGGCCTCGGGGACGACAAGTACCGGCCCTCTCCCCTGCTGCGCAAAATGGTGCAGGCGGGGCTGCTGGGGCGCAAGAGCGGCGAAGGTTTCTACAAGTACTGAAGAAAATCAAGCCATCTAACTGCCGAACCGTCTAAACGCCAGAAGTGTTTCAGTGGTTGGGCGGTTCGCCTTATTGACGGCCAGAGCGCCTGTCAGGGTTTCAGTCGTTCCACGCGCCAGCCGTCGCCTTCGCGGGTATAACGGAAGCGGTCGTGCATGCGGTTGGGACGGCCTTGCCAGAATTCCCACTCATGCACGGTCACACGGTAGCCGCCCCAGAAGTCGGGTTTAGGAACGGCGGTGCCTTCGGGGTACTGCGTGTGTAAGTCGGCGAAGCGTTTTTCCAGGGTTTCGCGGCTCTCCACCACGCCACTCTGCGGATCACTGGCGTGCGCAGCCAGTTGGCTTTCGCGCGGGCGAACGTGGAAGTAACGGTTGGCTTCCTCGTCGGGGACTTTTTCAACGGTGCCGTAAGCGCGAATCTGCCGTTCCAGTGGTGCCCAGTAGAACAGCAGTTCCGTCTGCGGATTTTCCGCCAGATCCAGTCCCTTGTGACTGTCGAAGTTCGTGTAGAACGTCAGGCCGTCCTCGGTCGCGCCGCGCAGCAGCACCGTGCGAACGCTGGGGCGGGCTGCTGCGTTCGCCGTCGCCACCTGCATGGCATAAGGCTCGGGCACGTCCTCACGCAGGGCGTCCTCGAACCACACGCCAAACTGCTCGAGTGGGCTGTCCTTCAACTGGTCACGGCTCAGGGCGTCACGCGTGTAAGAAATCCGCATCGAAGTCAAGTCGGTCATGCTGGGCCTATTCTCTCAACTTCTGGCACTGCGGGCAAAAATGTGTCCCGCGTTGTCCCAGCACGATTTTCCTGATTTCCGTGCCGCAGCGTTCGCAGGGCTGATTTTCTCTGCCGTAGGCGTGGTGCTGGTGCTGAAAAAGGCCGGAGAGACCGTCGTGCTGGCGGTAATTCCCGACTCCGTTGCCGAGGCTGCTGCCGCCGGCGTTCACGGCGCCCTGCATCACTTCGCGGATGGCGTGGTACAGGCGTCCCGCCTCGGCGGGCTGGAGTTTCGTCTGGGCCGGGTGAATTCTGGCCAGCCAGAGGCTCTCGTCGGCGTAGATGTTGCCTACGCCGCTCACGGGTTTCTGCGAGAGCAGCCATACCTTCACGGCCCCGCAGGTGGCGGCGGCTTTCACAAACTCTGCCTCGGTGAACGCCTCCTCAAGCGGTTCCGGCCCCATCGCGGCGAGGGTGGGCATGCTCGCGTACTTGCCAGGATCGACCACCGCCCACTTCCCGAAGCGGCGCGAGTCGTCGAAGTGCAGCACGCCGTCATCCGTGTGCAGCGTGACGCGGGTGTGCTTGCCCTGTTCCAGGCGGAATCCGCCCGTCATGCCCAGGTGAACGATGAGTTCCAGCTCGTGCGGCACGTCGCCCTCGGCGTCGGCGGCAGCCAGTTGCAACAGCAGGTACTTGCCACGCCGGGTCAAAGCCTTGATGCGTTTGCCGTGCGCGGCCTCCGTGTTGCGGTACCTGTGCGGGGCGTCGTGCTCGATGCGCTCGATGACGCGGCCTTTCAGCAGCGGCTCTATTTTGCGACGGGTGGTTTCCACTTCCGGCAACTCAGGCATGAAGCGAGAATACCGGGCGAACAGGGCGGCAACCGTGCGCGTATGCTGGGCCGTGTGCCAACGCTACTCCTGACTGGTTTCGAGCCGTTTCACACGCATCCGGACAACCCCAGCGCGAACGCCGCGTCGGAACTGGACGGGGCGAACCTGGGACATGTCCAGGTGGTGTCCGCCCTGCTGCCCGTGGAACCCCGAACCGCCGCGCAGAAATTGCTGGGCCTGCTCGACCGCCTTTCACCGGACGCGGTGCTGCTGACGGGCCTCGCGGCAGGACGCCCTCACGTTTCACTGGAGCGCGTGGCGGTGAACGTCATGGACTTCAACATTCCAGACAACGCCGGGAACACCTACCGGGACGCACCGGCCCATGAGCACGAGGCCGCGCCCGCCGCCTACCTGAGCACCCTGCCGCTGCGGAACATCCTGCAAGTGTGGCGGGAGGCGGAGATTCCGGGTCAGATCAGCAACACCGCGGGCCTGTACCTCTGTAATTTCGTGATGTACCAGGCCCTTCATTACCTGAACGAGACGAACGCCGCGCACGTTCCCTGCGGCTTCCTGCACGTTCCCGCCAACCCGGCCGTGGCGCTGGCCGTGCCGGAAGACCGCCCCGCCCTCCCCTACCTGCCGCAAAGTGAAATTACCAGGGCAGTGAAGATAGCGGCAGAGACGACGGTCAAGGGAATGAGAGCGACTGATCAGTGAATTTTGCTTTTCGCTTCCCTTTTAAGGGGACTCGGATCCGCTGCTTGCCAGGCTGACTCGGTGAGGCGACTGATGAACCTCCCGTTCGAGTCGTCAGCCACTCGGAACAGCATCGGCTGGCTCACATCAGGGCCGGAGTGCTTTTTCTTCTCCCGCTATTCGGGTGTTCAGTGATGAGGAGGCTTTACGGAAACGGCGCTTTCCCTTCTTGCCATGCGCCGTTCGGCCCGCCTTGCCAGTGCCAGTCGCCGCTGCCCGGTCTGGTGGAAAGTGCTTTTTTAATCTCACCCAGTGGAATGCGCCGGGCGAAGCGGGTGCGGGCGTGCCAGCTTTCCAGCGGGCTGCCGCGCACGGCCAGGGCAGCGCGGTTCACGGCGAGGTCGAACAGGGCGTCCGGGGCGGAACCGTTCCCGGTTTCCCCAGCGGGGCTGGGTTCGGTCAGGAACGGTTTTTCGTCGGGCATCAGGCGGTCTGCATTCGCCGGGCAAGGGCCGCGATCTGTCCAGCGTGCCACGCGGTATGACGGGCGTTCAGGCGCAGCAGTGAAGCGACGCTCCATTCCATTCCCTCATAAGCAGTGGAAAGGTTCAGCGATTCAGCCGGAAGTTCCCGGGCCGCCTCGATTTCCCATTCCATCAGGCGCGTCAGTCCAGCATCATCGGGGGGCAATCTGCTTCCAGCCACTTCCGCCACCAGAAGCCAGTACCTTCTCTTGGTCTCTGCCAGATGGGCCGTAAGCCAGCCGATGCGCGGGTGAGGTTGCCCGTCCACTTTGCTCAGGGCGGCTTTCACGCTTTCCCAGGGGTGGTGGTTCGCTTCGTCCAGCAGGGTGGCCAGGTCTTCTGGGGTCACGGCAGGGCGTACCCTTCGCCTTCACGGCGCAGTTGACCGCGTTCCAGCATGGCGCTCACGGTGAGGCTGGCCTGCTCGGCGTTCAGCGGGCTCCTGTCGCTGAGGTCGCGCAGGGTAAAGGGGCGGCCCACGCGGTGCGCGAAGCGAATGACCATGCGTTCCTGAACGTCCGGGCGCTCCCGGCCACTGTCCATGCGGGCGGCCCGGCGGCCGAAGGCCCACCAGACGAGGGCACCGAACAGCACCCCGATCAGCAGTTCCAGTGGGATCAGCTGTGTGGCCAGGTCAGGCGCGGCGAGGCGCTCGGCCAGTTGTTGCAGGTGCGTGCGGGCCGCGTCAATCTGCTCGGCCGCTGCGCCGGAGGTCACCAGGCGTTTGAATTTCCCGCGTTCCCGCAGGAACATCATTACGCCCCCCGCGTCGCCCCGGACGTAGATGACCGCGAAAGCCAGAAGCGCGGTGGACAGGCCGGAAATGAGCGTCAGGAACAGACGGGCGGCATTCACGCCACCCATGGTAGCAACCCCGGCGCAGGTCGATGGTGTCCTTCATGCAGATCGCCCGTGAGAGAGGCGCATCATCTCAGTGTTGAAAGAGGCAGAGGACAAGGTGCTTTGCCTTTCTGTAACTGGGCCTCGGCAAGAGACTCAGCGAACAATCCGGGCCGCGCCCTGGACGCTGATGTTCACGCTCGCTCCTTCCCGGTGGACTTGCGGGTCGCTGGTGAACATCAGGAGTTCCTGTTCACCGATCTGCAGGTGATAGAGGGTGTCTCGCCCGCCGAATTCGCGGGCTTTCACGGTGGCGGGTGTTCCGTGCGGGGTGAACATCAGTTGTTCGGGCCGGACGCTGAGCATGACCGGGCCGCTGGCGGGTTCGTGCAGGGGCAGGTGGCCCAGGAGGGTGTGCGCCTGCTGGCCCTGCGCCGTGCCGGAAATGAGGTTGCTGCGCCCGAGGAAACTGGCGACGAAGGCGGTTTCCGGCTGGCCGTAAACGTGGGTGGGTGGGCCTATCTGCTCTATGGTGCCGCTCCGCATCAGGGCCACGCGGTCACTGAAAGCCAGGGCCTCCTCCTGGTCATGGGTAACGAGAATGGCGGCGGTTCCGCTTTGCCGCAGGATGTGCCGCACGTCCTGGCGGGTGGCGTGCCGGAGTTGGGCGTCCAGGTTGCTGAACGGTTCGTCGAGCAGCAGCAGCGCGGGCCGTGGGGCCAGGGCGCGGGCCAGCGCGACGCGTTGTTGCTGCCCGCCAGACAGCTGGTGTGGCGCGCGGCCCTCGAACACGGTCAGACCCACGAGGGCAAGCGTTTCCCGGGCACGCGGCAGGCGCTGGGCGCGCGGCAAATGCTTCAGCCCGAACAGCACGTTTTGCAGGACGTTCAGGTGAGGAAACAGCGCGTAATCCTGAAACACCAGCCCCACCCCGCGTTTCTCCGGTGGAATGAAGGGTTGCGTGACCTCGCGCCCGGCCACGTGAATGCGCCCCTCGTCGGGCGTGTCGAGGCCCGCGATCAGGCGCAGGGCGGTGGTTTTCCCGCACCCGCTGGGGCCGAGCAGGGTCAACAGTTCCCCCGGTTGCAACGACAGGTTCAGGCGGTCGATGACGGGCGGCAGGTGGGGACTGAAGCGCCGCGTGACGTTCTCCAGGGTCAGTGGCTCCAGGGTCAGGGGAAGGGTGCTCATGCGTTTCTCCGGCCAATCAGAAGGGTGGTGACGACCCCGCAGGCAATGAGCGCGAGGGCGTAGGGGGCGGCGCTGGCGTACTGGGCTTCTTCGGTGTACGTCCACAGGTTACGCGAGAGGGGCTCGAACCCGATGGGCGCGAGCAGCAGCGTCAGCGGCAGTTCTTTCAGGACACTGAGAAACACGAACGCCGCGCCGGTCAGCAGGCCCGGCCTCAGGAGGGGAAGGGTGACGCTCCAGAGGGTTTGCAGGGGGCTGTACCCCAGGACGCGGGCGGCTTCCTCCAGCCGTGGCGTGGCAGTCACCAGCCCGCTGCGCAGGGGGCCAATGGCTTCAGCCACGAAGTGCAGCGTGTAAGCCAGAATCAGAAGCGTGAAGGTCTGGTACAGGCCCGGCACGACCCCGAGCGTGAAGAAAATCAGGGCAAGGGCGAACGCCAGCGGGGGCGTGGCGTACCCCAGATAAGCCACCCGTTCCGTCAGTCGGGCCAGCCTGCCGCTGCGCGGCGTGTTTCCATACCGACTCCCGATGTAAGCCAGCGGAAACGCCAACGCCGTGGTGGTCAGGGCCGCCAGGGCCGCCGCGCCCGCAGCGGATTTCACGGAGGCCCACAGGCTGCTCAGCGCCCAGGGATTCAACTCGGTGCGCGTCCAGTACACGATGGTCATGATGGGAATGAGTAGCGCGGCCACGCCAATACTCCCGGCCAGCCCCCACGCGGGCAACGTCCACGCGCCCAGTCGCACCGGAGCGGAGCGGCGGGCGGTGGTGGGGGAAACGCGCGCCAGCATCACGTTCCGCATCAGTCGCGCTTCCAGCCACAGAACCAGGGCGGCGAACGCCAGCAGGAACAGGCCCAGCCAGGCCGAGTACACGCGGTCATAAGCGGCGGTGTACTGCTGGTAAATCGCGGCGCTGAACGTCGGGTAGCGCATCAGGGACACCACCCCGAAATCCCCCAGCACGTGCAGGGCAATCAGGAGTGCCCCGGACAGCCAGGCGGGGCGCAGGTGCGGCAACGTCACTTCACGGAAGGTCTGCCAGGGCGTGCGCCCCAGCAGCCGCGCGGCTTCTTCCAGGGCCGGATCCAGTGTGCGCAGGGCCGTGTGCAAGTTCAGGAACAGGTATGGAAACGTAAACAGCGTCAGGATGCCCAGTGCCCCCAGAAACCCGCTGGGTGGTGTGATCTTCAGGCCCAGCAGCGTGTCCAGGGCGCCCCCATAGCCCGTCGCGGCCACCAGGGCGTAAGCGCCCACGTATCCCGGTAGCGCCAGCGGCAGGGTTCCCAGCAAGACCAGCAATCGGCGCGGCCTGAAGGTGGAGCGTGCCGCCAGAAACGCCAACGGCAACGCCAGCGCCGTTGTTCCCGCCAGGGTCGCCACTGTTAAAACAAGGGTGTTCCACGCCAACTCCAGATTGCGGGAACGAAACACAATCTCCCGCAACTCGCCGGCGTCCGCACTGACTGCCCGCAGCAGCAGATAACAGATCGGCAACAGCACGCCCAGCACCGTCAACAAGGCTGGCAAAAGCAGATGTGGCGGAATACGGCGCATCAAGTCACCAAAGATACCAGACTAACTTGATCAGGTTAATGGGTTAGGAAAAGAGATCGGGCTCTCTTCAATGGGTCGAGCTGGAAGGACGCAGCCGACAAGAGCAAAAAATTTCTGCCCAGCCAGTGAATTTCGCTTCTTCGGGAGAACTGTCAGCGAGTTGAGTGAAAGGTCACGGGAGGCAGACAACCGAGTCAAGCGGAAAGTTCCCGATACGCAAAAGCTCCGCCTTCTTCTCGACGGAGCTTTCATTTGTGTGTTTTTACAGCAGTCCGGCGTCGCGCAGGAGCTTCTGGGCTTTTTCGATGTTTTTGGGAAGCACCGAGGGCTCGACTTTGGGGCTGCGTTTCACCACGTCGTTGTAGGGCAGCATGGTGGTGGGCTGCAGGATATTCCCGATGACCGGGTACTCGAAGTTGACGCTGAGGAAGAAAGTCTGGGCGTCCTTGCCGGTCAGGGCCTGCAGGAAGCGGGTGGCGGCGGCGCGGTTCTTGCTGCTGCTCAGGATGGCGGCTCCGGTGGCGTTGCCGAGGTTGCCGATGTCGCCCGCCTTGAAAAAGTGCGTGTCGATGGGGTAGCTGAGGCGGTTGACGCGCTGGATGTAGTAGTGGTTGGTCAGGCCCACGTCGATTTCTCCGGCGCGAATGGCTTCGAGCATCCCGACGTTGCTGGTCTTGTAGTCGCGGGGTTGCAGGGCCTTCATGCCTTCCAGCCACGCCCTGGTGGTGGCTTCGCCGTGCTTGGCGATCATGCCGGCCAGGAAATCCTGGAAGCTGGGGTAGCTGACCGTCCAGCCGATACGGCCTTTCAGGTTGGTTTTCTTGGGCAGGTCGAGAACGCTGTCGGGCAGGTCCGCCGGTTTCAGTTTGGTGTTGTTGTACGCGAGGACGCGGAAACGGACGGTGGTGGGGAGCCAGTCTTTGCTGCTGGGCGCGTAGTCGTCACTGACGCCCCGGTACAGGCTGGTGCTCAGTTTGGCGAATTTTTTGCTGTCGCTGAGTTCACCGAGGGCGCCGACGCTGTTGCCCCAGAAGATGTCGGCGGGACTGCGGCTGCCTTCCTCCTGCAGGGCCGCGACCAGTTGCGCGTCGGTGCCGTAGCGGACGTTGACTTTAATGCCGGTCTGCTGCTGGAACTGCTGGACAACCGGTTCCACGAAGGTCTTGGCGCGGCCCGAGTAGATGGTGAGGCTTTGCTGCGCGAGGCTGGTGCTGGTGAGGGTAAGGCCGAGCAGGAGGATAGCTTTCTTCATGAATTGTAATCCTAATTAATCCGAGTGATTTAGTCAAATTTAGCCGAGGCGAGTCACTGGTCATGAGAGCCGTTCAGGGTTTCTTGGCTGTGTAGCGTGCCTTTCACGCTTTTCATTATGCTAGGGGCGTTAAACCCTGCCGCAGGGCGGGTCTTCTGGGAGGAAGAATGGAAGAACGTAAAACCATGGGGAGCGCACTGGTCGATGTTTTCGACGCCGGCGTGGTGCTTGTCAAATCCGAGATCAACGCCGTCGGTAAGAAGGTCGGTGACGTCGCCAAGGCCAAAGGGGTGGGCGTGGCCCTGATGCTGGCTGCCGCCGGCCCCATTATTCTGGGCCTGATTTTCCTGATTCTGGCGGTGTTTTATCTGCTGAGCCTGTGGCTGCCGGCCTGGGGCGCGGCGCTGGTCATCGCCTTGCTGAGCTTCGCGCTGGCGGGCGCTCTGATCGCCTTTGCCATGCAGAAACTCAGCGCCCACGTGGACACTGAAATGCCCCGCCACCCGGTGCCGCTCAGCAAAGCGGAGAGCAGCGTTCCGGCCACGCCCGCTGCGCCGGTGGGGGCAGCCATCGCCGCTGGAACGGCCGCGACCGCCGCCGAAAAGCACCCGGAGGCGGTGTACGTGAAGGACATGCGCTTTCCCAGCGATGACGTGATCGGTCATTCTGCTTCCAGCGTGGAACGCGCCAACCACACCGTATACGAAAGCAAACCCAGCGGCGAGGCGCAGTATTACGGCAGCGGTCTGAACAAGAAGCTGAACGACGGGCACGCCGACCCCGAGTTGCACAACCCGGTGACGCTCAAGGATACCCCGGGCATCAGCGTGAGCACCAAGCCCACCTACCCGGAAGACATGCGCAAGGAGGGGTACTGAGATGGCCGAAAACCCGAAAGACCAGCCCCCCCAGCTGCCCCCGACTTACTTGAAGGACATAAGTTACCCCACCGAGGTGCGGTACATGACCGAGCAGGAGGAGGCCCGCGCCCGCCTGAAAGCCAGCATTGACGCCCTGAGCGAGCAGGCCAGTTTGCAGGTGCAGATGCAGAAAGAACCCCTCAAGATGCTGGGGGGCGCTTCAGCGGTCGGCGCCGTGATGGGCCTGGTACTGGGCCGGCAGCTCCGGCGCAGCAAGAAAATTTACGTGGACGCCGAAAGTCCCCTGAAGCACCAGAAGGGGCTGATGAAAGCCCAGAGTCAGCAGCAGAGCGGCAAGGGCATGGGCGGTGCGCTGATCGCCACGCTGGGCACCCTGGCTTTCAAGCAGGTAATGGAAAAGGTCGTGACGCCCCGGCTGGAAGAGGCCGCCAACAACCTGCTGGAGAAGGCCGGGCAGCCGGCGAGTCACGCGCCCAGGCCACAGGTGTCTGCCGCCCCGAGACCTGTTCTGGTGCCCGCCAGCCCGGCGGCCAACCAGCCCGAACCGGTGGCCAGCTTCCTGAAGACGCCCGCGCCTGCCGCCCCGCAGGTTGCGCCAGTGACGGCCCACGTGGGTGTGATCCCCATGCCCGAAAGCCAGGTCGAGGCCAAGGCGGTCGGTACGCCCATTGCCGAAGAGGAGCGCCGCAACCCCAACGCCCACTGAAGCGGGCGGCCGCCCATCCCGAGAGGCCCACCCTGATGGTGGGCTTTTTTCGTTTGGCACTCCCGTTTAGCACTTCCTGGCTTCTGGTAAGCTGGGGGCATGACCGCCACCCGCAGCACCCGCCAGCGCGACGTGATTGCCCGCGTCATCACGCAGGCCGCCGGGCCGCTCGCGGTCAGCGAGGTGCTGGCGCAGGCGCGCGCCGACCTGCCTACCCTGGGCCTGGCCACGGTGTACCGCACCCTGAAGCTACTGACCGAGCAGCACCGCATTCACCCCGTTATCCTGGACGGCGAGACGCTGTATGAGGCGTCCGGGCGCGGCCACCACCATCACTTCAGTTGCACAGTGTGCGGGCGCGTGTTCACGCTGCACACCTGCCCGGTGGCCCTGCCCAGCGGCACGGTCTATCCCGGCGGCTTCGTGGTGGAGGCCCACGAGGTCACGCTGTACGGCCGGTGCCCGCAGTGTGCCAGCCAGGCAGGTCAGCCGCTCAGCGGTTGAGGTTGAGCAGGGCCAGCAGTTCGCGCAGCAGGGCGGCATTCGCGCCGGCCTGACGGTACGGGTTCAGGGTGGGCTGCTGGCGCAGTTCCTTGACCAGGACGGTGCCACCCGGCACCATGAACCCCAGGCGCACTTCGGTGATGTTCACAGGGCCATCCGGCGCGGCGATGCGGGCGCGGGTCAGCAGCAGACTGGCCCGCTGCTCCAGGGCCACGCGCTGGCGTTCCAGCAGGGCCACGTCCGCCGCAGAGAGCGTTTCCAGCACTGCCAAGCGCATATCGGTAGCCTTGCGATTGCCCAGTGCAGGTTCCCGCAGCAGGCCAGGCAGCAGCTCCCGCAGGGCCGCGCTGGCCGCCGGCGTGGGCTGAATGTTTCCCTGCTTCACCTGATCGCGCAGGAGCCGCAGGGTAATGAGCAAGTCCAGCGTGGGCAGGCTGAGGGTCTCGTGGCCGGTGGGCGCGGCGGGTGTCCGGGGGCCGGGAGTGTCCGAGGGCCACCAGCGGGTGCCCTGGCCCTGTTGCCGCTGAATGCGGTCGGCCTGCGACGGCGGGGTGGTTGGGGTCATGGCGGACACCTCCGGGAACACCCCGCAACCCAGAAGCAGGGGCATCAGCTGGGCGAAGCGAATACGGCGCGTCATACTGCCCAGCTTAAGCCGTCCAGTTGACGACCAGCTGAAAAGAAGCGGGGACATTCTTATCTCCTGAGAACGAAAAAGGGCTGGCGGGGAAAGGCCTCCCGGCAACTTTCCCCGCCAGCGTCAAAACGGTGACGCTTCGGTCAAATGCTCAGGGAGCCAGACGGTTGGCGCGCTGCTGTTCGGTCTCCTCGGGGAAGATCACCGCGCCCTTCTGCGGCAGGAAAGTGGAGCTGTAGCGGGCCTTGGCGCCGGTAGAGGTGGACAGGCCGTTGAGGTTCTCGTACCACTTGTACGGCTGCACGTTCACGCCGGCCGTCTTGGCGGCATTCAGCACCTGGCGGTAGCCGTCGTGTGCAAGCCTGGCGGCGTCGAGGTAAGCCAGGGCGTCGTACTTGCCCTGCACCTGCGCGAACACCTTGTCGGCGGCCACGGCGGTGGAGGCCAGGGCGCTTTCCTTGCCGGCGCGGCGGGCCAGTTCCAGAATGGCGTTGGTGTTGTTCAGGTACGCGGCGGTCAGGTAACGGTACTGGCTGTCCAGGTTGAACTGGCTGAAGTTGGGTTGGATGCTCATGTACGACATCACCGAGTTGCTCTCGTCGCCCAGGTCGACGAAGCGGAACTGACCACTGGGGCCGTAGGACAGGTCTTCTTCACTGTCGTAGCCGTCGTGGGGGTGCGACAGGCTGAAGTGGTGACCGGCCTCATGCACCGCCGTGTCGGTAAACCCGAAGCCGGCATCGTTGAGCGAGGGGTTCAGGAAGGAGTAAACGAAGGTCTGCGTGCCGGTTTCGCCGTCGTCGTAGGCGATGCCCAGCAGGCCCTCGTTGATGTCGGCGTCGTCGTTGAAGAGGTAGATGGGCAGCAGGTACTTGCCAGGGTTGGTCTTGTACGATTCGCGCAGTTCCTTGAGGGCAAACTGGAAGAGGCGTTCGCCGCTGGCATCCGCGAAGTTCGGGGAGCAGATGTCCTCGGGTTTCTCGGGCGTCACGATGAAGCACTTGTACACGTCCGCCAGGTCGCCGCTCAGGGCGGTGGTCTTCTCGCTGGACGACAGCTTGGCGAAGGGTTGCAGCACCTGCAAGCGCTGCTGGCTGAGCGTCTTGTTCAGCAGTTTGTCGATGCCGCTGGCTTTGGCGCCCTGCTCGACGTGGTAATCCAGCACGATGTCGTTGGGCAGCTCGGGCGGCGTCAGGGCCACGCGGTAGATGGGGCTGGGCGTGAACAGCAGGTTGAGGGCCACGTAACGGGTCACCAGCGCCAGATCCGGGCTGACCTTGCGGCTGTAGCCGAGGCTGGCCTTGCGGGTGCCGTACTCCCAGATGGGCGGCATGCGGTAATCGGCCTTCTTGTCGCCGGTCACGTCGCTGTTGGTCACGTCGTAGGCCTGCGTCCAGGGATCCGGGTTGGCGGAGAGGTCATAGAACCATACGCGCTGCGCGGCGGCATTTTCGCGCACCGTGCCGCCCCAGGCAGTCAGGCGGCGGCTGCCACGCGCCCCGAACTTCGTGCCGGTGTCGGTGTCGCCGGCGTCCAGGCGGGTGTAACTGTGAAACTTGAAGTCGGGGCGGTCATACCAGTTCACCAGGAACACGGTGTACTCGCCGGGCTTCACGCCCACGCGGCTGACATGATCGGCCAGCCAGTTCTCGACTTCGTTGGCGTCGACCTCGAAGTTGCCGTCGATCACGCGGTTGATGTTGCCGGCCGGGGTTTTGCAGGTGGGGGCACCCGTCTTGGGATCGACATCATCCTGGCAGTTGTACAGTTTTTGCTGCACCGTCAGCGGGGCTTCCTTGCCCTTGGCCTTCAGGAAAGCGAAGTAGTCGTCCTCGAAAGCCTTGTCGGCAAAGACGTAGTTGTACTGGTAATCGAAGGAGTTGCCGGTGTACTCGGTGCGGCCGTAGGCACTGGGAATGCGGGCAATGGAGTTGTAGGTCTTGGGCAGCGTCTGCTGGAAGTCCGCGGTTTCGATCTGGCGGGCGGTGGGAACCTGGCCGGGCAGGGTCTGGCGGTAACCGACGAACACCACGTTGACCTTGAGTCTGGTGTTGATGGTGTCCTGCTGGCCGGGGTTCAGCGTCTTGAGGCTGCTGAAGTCGGTAGGGGTGGTGGGCTTGGGGGTGGGCGCCGGGTTGGTTCCGCAGGCGGCCAGGAGGGAAAGGCCAAGCAGGGTGGTGGCCGCTAATTTCTTATTCATGGGTGCTCCTCTTAATCCTGGACAGGATCGACCTGTCTTCTGGCTGTTCGAACGGAGCAATTGTATGAGGCGAATGCGCGCGCAGCGTGAAGAAATGCGGCCGCCAATGGCATTTTTCAGGCAGTGAGAACAAGGAATCAATTAGGACACTACAAAGAGGTTAATGACGGGAAAAACCGAAACACCATGACATCTGATTCTCATTAGTTGTCTAGACTACCTCAGTGAAATCGGCTCAATGCGTCACCAATGGGCGCTTTCAATTGAAGGAAAGTACTTGGGGTAGCGCCTCTTTGCCTGACAGGCCTGTAACCGGAGCGAGTTGACTGCGGCACGTCCAGCGTGAACGAGTTTTGACGGACGGCAACTGTTTACGCTACCCTACGCATCAGCTTCCATGCGGAGGCTCAACCCACTTAAGAGCGCCCGAGAGAACTGGCTCGTTGAAGGCGCGGCAACCGGATCTCATCTCGTCACGGTGCCAAAGCCAGCCCAGGCCGCAGCGGGTCAACGATGACCGCACCGTGTCGAGGCAGCGTCAAAGACGCCCTGTCAAGAACACAGCGCCGGGAACAAGTAGGGAAGGTCAACGCCGACAACGATGTTAAGCGCCCCTTCTCCAGCACTTCGAAGAGAAGGGGCGTGACTGTTTCAGCATCGACGAAACCGGGTCACTCCCCACCCACCACCGCACAGGGAGTGAGCCATATGCTCAATACGCCGAAATTTGAAACGCTGCAAGTTCACGCCGGTCAGAAGCCCGACCCCACCACGGGCTCGCAGGCTGTTCCCATCTACCCCACCAACAGTTACGTGTTTCCCACAGCCGAACACGCCGCCGACCTCTTTGCCCTGCGCGCCTTCGGCAATATCTACAGCCGCATCATGAACCCCACCAACGCCGTGTTCGAGGATCGCGTGGCTGCGCTGGAAGGCGGTGTGGGCGCCCTGTCGGTGGCGAGCGGTCACGCGGCGCAGTTCCTGGCGATCACCAACATCGCGCAGGCGGGCGACAACATCGTGTCCACACCCAACCTGTACGGCGGCACGCACAACCAGTTCCGCGTAACGCTGAAGCGGTTGGGGATCGAGGTGCGCTTTACCGGCAAGGACGAGCGCCCGGAAGAATTCGCCGCACTGATCGACGAGAACACGCGGGCCGTGTACCTGGAAACGATCGGTAACCCGGCGCTGAACATCCCGGATTTCGGGGCAATTGCCGCGGCGGCCCACGCGCAGGGGGTGGCCGTCATCGTGGACAATACCTTCGGCGCGGGTGGGTTCTACTGCCAGCCGCTCCGGCACGGCGCCAATATCGTGACACACAGCGCCAGCAAATGGATCGGTGGGCACGGCAACGGCATCGGCGGCGTCATTGTGGACGGCGGGAACTTCGACTGGGGCAACGGGCGTTACCCGCTCATGACCGAACCCTCGCCCAGTTACCACGGCCTGAACTTCTGGGAAACCTTCGGCGAGGGCAACCCGCTGGGCCTGCCGAACATCGCCTTTCTTATCCGGGCGCGAACCGAAGGGCTGCGAGACTTCGGCATGACGCTGGCCCCGCAGCAGGCCTGGCAGTTCATTCAGGGCCTGGAAACGCTGAGCCTGCGGGCTGAACGGCAGGCTCAGAATGCGCTGAGTCTCGCCACCTGGCTGGCCGGCCACCCGGACGTGAGCCGCGTGACCTACCCCGGCCTGAGCAACCACCCGCATTACGACCGGGCGGAGTCGTACCTTCCGCGCGGGGCAGGCGCGGTGCTGACCTTCGAGTTGAAGGGTGGGCGAAAAGCCGGCGAGGCATTCATCGGGGCCGTGAAGCTGGCCGAGCACGTCGCCAACGTGGGGGACACGCGCACGCTGGTCATTCACCCGGCCAGCACCACCCACAGTCAGCTGGACGAGGGGGCGCAGACGTCCGCCGGCGTCACGCCCGGCCTGATTCGTGTGTCGCTGGGCATCGAGCACATCGACGACATCAAGGACGACTTCGCGCAGGCGCTGAATGCCCCGGAACAAGAGAGCACCGAAGAAAGCATCCCACAAGAGGCCAGTGTGGGGGGAAACGCGTGACCGCCGTGATGCAGGCCGCTCCGCCCCGCCACCTCCAGAGTGAAGCTGAACCGGAACGATGTTCCGCGCAGCAGACGGTCACGCTTTTCCGGCACGAGCCGCTGCTGCTGGACTGCGGTCAGCCCGTGTGCGACGTGCGCGTGGCGTACCACACCTACGGCGAGGCCCGCGAACACGCCACGCTGGTCTTGCACGCCCTGACCGGCAACAGCGCCGTGCACGAGTGGTGGCCGGACTTCCTGGGCGCCGGCAAACCCTTTGACCCGGACACCGATTTTGTGGTGTGCAGCAACGTGCTGGGTGGGTGCGCGGGCAGCACCGGCCCCAGTGAACTGCCCACCCTGTCGGGGCAGCGCGTCAAGCTGACGCTGCGCGACATGGCCCGCGTGGGCCGCGCCCTGCTGGAGCACCTGGGCGTGAAGAAAGTGCGCGTGATCGGCGCCAGCATGGGCGGCATGCTGGCCTACGCCTGGCTGCTGGAATGCCCCGATCTGGTCGAGCGGGCGGTGATTATCGGGGCGCCCGCCCGCCACAGTCCCTGGGCCATCGGGCTTGGCACCGCGCAGCGCAGCGCCATCCAGGCCGCGCCGGGCGGAGAAGGCCTGAAGATTGCCCGGCAGATCGCCATGCTCAGTTACCGCAGCCACCAGAGTTTCCAGCAGACGCAGGCCGGGCAGCGCGTTCCTGGCGTGCCCGCCATAACCAGTTATCTGGAGTACCAGGGCGAGAAACTGCTGGCCCGCTTCTGCGAAAAGACCTACGTGGCCCTGACGGAAGCGATGGACGCCTTTCAGCCCAGCGACGCCGAGTTGCGCGGCATTCAGGTGCCCGTGCTGAGCATCGGCATCAGCAGTGACGTGCTGTACCCCGCCAGCGAGGTCAAGGCGCATGCCGCCCTGCTGCCGCACAGCACCTACTGGGAACTCGACAGCATTCACGGCCACGACGCCTTTCTGATGGACGCGCAGGACTTGCCCGAGCGTGTCTGGGACTTTCTGCACGCCTGACCCAGCCTGTTTAGCCGAATGCGGTCAGGGCCGCGTCGAGTGTACCCAGTCGCGCCTGTACGAGTTTCAGTGAATCGCGGTTGTACCCGCCCGCCATCACCGTGACCAGCGGCAGATGCTGCTGGGCCGCCCACCCGAACACCCGCTCGTCCCGCGCCCGCACGCCGTCCAGTGTCAGCGCCAGCCGCCCCAGTTGATCGCCTTCCAGCACGTCTGCCCCGGCCAGGTAAAAGGCGAAGTCAGGCCGCACGCATCAACCACCGTTGATTCAACCATGATCGAAGAGTGATCCGTCCGGGGTGACCTGTCAAGGGGCGGAACGCGCTTCAGGGCACGTTCACGGCGGGACTGTCCGCATAGCTGGAAGGCACCTCGCGCCCGTCCCTCAGTGCCTGCGCGAAGGCTTCAAACTGCCGCCGCTGCGCGTCACGCACCGCCCGCCAGCGTTCCAGACTGCCGCCCGACGGGTCAACGAAGGGGTAATGCAGGCGCGCGGTCTTGCCGGGGTACACCGGGCAGGCTTCCGCCGCCGAGTCGCACACGGTGATCACGTAATCGAAATTTTGCGCGTCCGGCACCTCCCACAGCGTCTTGCTGCTGTGACCGTCCAGCGACAGGCCCAGTTCCGCGACCACCGTTTTCGCATCGTCCTTCACCCGTGTTGCCTCGGTGCCCGCCGAATGCACGTCCAGCAGCAGCCCAAGGCGTCCGGCAGCGTCACGCAGCAGGGCCTCGGCCATCTGGGAGCGGGCGGAATTGTGGGTGCAGAGGATCAGCACGCGGGTCATGCCGTCAGCATACATATCAACGGGTGTTGAAGTGTCAGGTGGGGATGGTCGAGAAGTCCAGAAGTCGAGGCGTCGAGATAGGGGAGGTTTTCTCGACTTCCAGACCCCCCGACTCCTTAACTCGGCTTGATCTCCAGCCACTCGTCCGGCTGCGTGAACATCACGTCGGGGGCGGCTTCTTCCAGTTCTGCGCGGCTGCCGAAGCCCCACAGCACCCCGCCCGTGCGCAGGCCGTTGCGTCTCCCGGCTTCGATGTCCACGGCGCGGTCACCGATCATCATGGCGTGGGGCTGCAGCGTCCCGGCCGCCTGTAAGGCCTCCAGTTGCTGCCATTTGTGAATGCCGATGTCACCGCCGCTGACGAACTCGAAGTGCGGCCGCAACCCCAGGTGGCTCAGGATGCGCTCGGCAAAGTCGGCGCGTTTGGAGGTGCAGATGCCCATGCGAACGCCCGCGCTGCTCAGGGCCGCCAGCGTTTCCGGCACGCCGCCGTACACGGTGTTCTGAAGGCAACTGTCGCGGTAGCACTCGCGGTAGGTGGCGATCAGTTCCAGCACCTCCGGGTGCCCGGCGCCGGTCAGCTGAAGGAACGTGCCGTCCAGCGGCGGGCCAACGAACGGGGCCACGTCCTGTTCCGGCAGCGTGGGAAACCCGAACTCGCTCAGGGCGTGGTTGATGGCCTGCGCTATGCCGGGCAGCGGGTCGCTGATGGTGCCGTCCAGGTCAAAAATGAGCATACTGACCGTCAATGTACGGCAGGCCCGGCGGGTACACTCATGCATGGCAAGTGACCTGAAACCCACCGTGGATTTTGGCGAGACGTTCGGCAAACTGGACATTCGACTGGGCAAGGTGCTCAGTGCGGAACTGGAGCCCAGCGCCCCGAAAAAATCGTACCGCCTGAACATCGATTTCGGGAAGTATGGCGTTCGCACCAGCGTGGGCCGCTTCACGGGGCACCCCCCGGAGGAACTGATCGGCAGGCAGGTGATGGGCGTCCTGAACCTTGCCCCACGCCAGATCGGGGACGTGCAAAGCGACGTGCTGGTGCTGGGCATTCAGTTCAGAGGCGCAGAGAGCGGCGAGGCCACACCCGTGACGCCCATGACCGAAGGCAAGCTGGGCAGCAAACTGTTCTGAAGAACTGCCGCCTGAATCAGGCAGACACCCGGCAGGCTGTTTGTAAGGCCTGACGGCACGCGCCGGCCTGAATGGAGCACCATGGACGCATGAGCCTGATGGAGCGCCTGGGCTTGAGGAACCCCATCGTGCTGGCGCCGATGGCGGGCGGCGCAAGTACGCCGGCACTGGTGGCCGCCGTGTCGAATGCGGGTGGGCTGGGGTCGCTGGGCGCGGCTTACCTGACGCCGCAACAGATCGTGGAGGCAGGCCGTGAAGTGCGCGAGTTGACGGACAGGCCCTTCGCCATCAACCTGTTCGCTCTGCAGGCCCTGCCGGAGCTGAGCGAAACGGAACTGGCCCTTGCCATCGATGAACTGGCGCCCCTTCATGCGGCGCTGGAATTGCCCACACCGTCCCTGCCGGCACAGGTACAGGAGGACTTTCAGGAGCAGCTGGAAGCCGTGCTGTAGGTGCGCCCGGCGGTCTTCTCGTTCGCGTTTGGGCCTCTGCCTGCGGGGCGGCTGGATGCAGGATGATCTGGCGGACACACTGGAACTGGTGCGGGCCACGCGCGAGAACACCCGCCTTCCGTTGATCGCGGCCGGCGGCCTGATGACGCGCCAGCACGTAAAAAATGCCCTGGCCGCCGGAGCCGGTCTGGCGCAGTGTGGCACGGCCTTCCTGCGGGCGCACGAGGCGGGAACGTCGGCCCCCTACCGTCAGACCCTGGCCGTGGCCGACGCGGGCGACACCACCCTGACGACCAGTTTCAGTGGTCGGCCCGCCCGTGGGTTAAAGAACCTGATGATCGAGCAGGTCAGGCAACCCCTCCCCTACCCGTACCAGAACGCCCTGACCCGTGCCCTGCGGGCGGCGGCCACCCGGCAGGGCCGGCCCTAATTTCTCAGTCTGTGGGGCGGGGTGGGCATCTGGGAGGGTCGCGACGGTTCTGCCATAGCCATTCTGGAGTCTTTGTGCCCGTAAGCCGGCGGGTTACGCCAGATCCATGACCTGAAGGCCCGCCTCATGCAGGGCTGCGGTGGCCTGCGCCAGTTGCCCCTGCGCCACCAGCACGTAATCCGTGTCGAAGGTGGACACCGCAAAAATACCGATTCCCGCGTCTTTCAGCGGATTCAGCACACTGGCCAGCACGCCCGTCAGCGTGAACTCGAACGGCCCGTGCAGTTTCAGCGCCGCCCAGCCCTTCTGCGTCTGCACGCCGTCCGGAACGAATGCGGCGAGGCAGACCACCGACAGTTCATCGGCGGTGTGGCTGACCGTCCAGAATTCCCCTTGCAGCGCCCAGCTGGGAACCGGGTGGCCAGGGTACAGGCGCGAGACGGCGTATTCGCCAGGCAACACCGAAAGGGTCAGGCTCATGCCGGAAGCCTAGAACATTTGACAAAAGAACGCCGCGATTTTGTCCGAGCAGCGCGAGTAAATTCAGACGAGCAGGACGGACGGGCACAGCTCCGCAGGAGAGAATAGAGCGCTCTGGGATGCCCCTCCACAGAGCGCGTCATTCGGAGAACTGCCCTGGCCGTTCGGGCAGGGGCGGGGCTGACCGTCTGGCGGGCGCGCTTTTCGCGCTTCAGGGTCACACTGCGGGCATGACGAATTTTTCTGATTTTTCGAGTGGCCTGGCAGATGTGGTGGAACGTACCGCGCAGGGTGTGGTGACGGTGCTGGCCCCCCGCCCGGTAAGTGGCACCGTCGTGGGTGAGGGCCTGATCTTGACGGCCGCGCACGTCCTACACGCGGACGAGGTGCAGGTGGTCACCCCCGATGGCCGCACCCTGACGGCCAGCGTGGCGGGCCGTGACCCCGCCAGCGACCTGGCCCTTCTGAAGGCCGAGGGCCTGAACGTGGCGCCCCTCAGCAACGGCCAGGAAACGCGGGTCGGTGAATTGCTGGTGGCCGTGGGCCGCCCGCCGCACGGCGTTCAGGCCACGCTGGGCCTTTACAACCGTCCGCAACGCGGCTGGCTGATCGACAGCGCCACGCCGTTTCGGGGCGTGAGCGGCGGCGCACTGGTCGACGCGCGGGGCAGTCTGGTCGGCGTGCTGAACGCGGGCGCTGGATTCTCGCGCGGCACCCTGCTGGCGGTGCCGGCCGAACGCGCCCTGAAGGTGGCGCAGATGCTGGGCACGGCGGGCCGCGTGGCCCGGGGATTTCTGGGCATTACCACACAGCCCGTCCACTTCCCCGAAACGCGCGAGCAGGCCGAGGAAAACGCCGGGATTGACGGTGACCCGCGTGGGGAATGGCGCGGTCGCGGCCCTGGACGGGCTGGCCCGGGCGGGCGTGGCCGTGGCCCCTGGAGTCCGGAACCCCACGGGCACGCGGGGCACGGTCGCGGGGGCTGGGGAGGTCGTGGCCGGCACTTCGAGGCATCTATGGGCCACCCCATGCGGGGTATGGGCCGGCCAGGCGGCCGGTTTGGGCTGACCATCGTCAGCGTCGAGGCTGGCAGTCCCGCCGCGCAGGCGGGTCTGAAGGTGGGGGACGTGCTGCTGGCGCTGGAGGGTCAGGCCGTGCGTCACCCGCAGGAGTTGCTGCGAACCGTGCATGACCGCGCCGGGGATCAGCTGACGGCCCGGATTCTGCGTGGTGGTGAGGAACAGGACATCACCCTGAGCATAGGTGAGCGCTGAGCCTGAGCGGGTAGCATGGCTCATGACGGCCCCGCCTTTTGCCCTGCCGACCGTGCGTGTCGTGGTGGCGTCGGCCGTGGCGCGGGCGGGGTTCACGAGCCTGCTGAGCGCGGCGGGCTTTCTCATTTCGGAGGGGGCCGAGGTCTGGATTGTGGACGATTCGGCCCTGGCTGACCTGAGCGTGCTCGACGACGCGCCTGCCGTGGTGGCGGTGGGTTCGGTGGCGTGGGCGAATCTGCTGCCCGACCTGCTGGAGGGCGGCTGGGCAGCCCTTGACTCTGGTGCCACGCCGGCGGAACTGGTGGCGGGGGTGCTGGGCGCGGCGGCGGGGCTGGTGGTTCTCCCGCCCACTCAAGTGCCGCCGGCCATCCACGATGACGAGCTGAATTTCGATGACCTGGACGTATCCCTGACCCCGCGTGAACGCGAGGTGCTGGCACTGCTGTCCGAGGGCCTGAGCAACAAACGCGCGGCGAAAACGCTGGGCGTCAGCGAGAGCACCGTGAAATTCCACGCCCAGGCGATCTATTCGAAGCTGGGCGTGCAGAGCCGCGCGGCGGCGGTCAGCCGTGGCATTCAACTGGGCCTGGTCAGCGTTTAAGCGCTTTTCCGACAAACAGAATTGCCGGCCTCAGTCCGGCTTTTTTCGTTCAGCAACCAGCTTCATATCTTGCTCGTCATTATCTTGCGCTATTTATTGACATTTAGTATTGGATAGCGCAAGATAATGCCACTTTAAGGAGGGGAGATGGTGAGCAGGGATGAGGTATTGACGCTGGAAGAACTGGCTGCCTACCTGAAGGTGAGCGAAACCACCGCGTACTCGCTGGTGAGAAGCGGGGACATTCCTGGCCGCAAAGTCGGACGGGAGTGGCGCTTCCTGCGCGAACGGGTGGAGAACTGGCTGATGCAGGCTGGAACGGAGAACGACATGGAAAAAAGCGGCGGAATGAATGGTCTGGTGCAGCGTGACGAGTGGGGCGGCGAATTCACGGTGGAGAACGGTCAGGAGAAAGTGGCCCTGTGGCTCCCCATGACCCTGGAAGACAAAAATGCCCAGATTGAAAAGGCGCAGCGCGAAGGCGTGAACGTCAGTGACGTGGTGGCCGCCTACCTGCGCGAGTGGGTCAAGTCGTAACGGCCAGAAGACAGAAAAAATAGAAAAGGACAGCCGGGGCGTGCGCTTGTCGCCCCGGCTGTTCTCCTCTTCCTTGGGATCAGATACGGACAGTCACGCGGGCGTGGTCTTCTTCCAGGTGAACCGTGTCGATGAAGCGCACCACACGGGTGGCGTACCCCATGACCAGCGTGTGCGTTCTGGCGCCGCCCGCGAAGTAACGCACGCCGTTCAGCAGTTCGCCGTAGGTAATGCCGGTGGCGCTGAACACCATCTGCTTGCCGGAGGCGAGTTCGTCGGTTTTGTACACGCGGTTTTCCTCGACGCCCATCTTCTGGAAGCGTTCGCGCTGCGCGTCGTCCTCGGCCAGGAACCGGCCCTGAATTTCCGCGCCCAGGCACTTGCAGGCCGCCGCCAGGATAACGCCCTCGGGGGCGCCGCCCGAACCCATCAGCGCATGAACGCCCGTGCCCCGCACGCCCACTGCCAGGCCCGCGATCACGTCACCGTCCCCGATCAGTTTCACGCGGGCGCCGGTGGCCCGCACGCGGCGAATCAAATCAGCGTGACGTTCACGGTCCAGAATGGTGATCATCAGGTCATCCGCGTCGCGTTGCAGGGACTGCGCCAGCACGTTGATGTTCGCTTCCACCGGCCAGTCCAGGTTCACTTTTCCGGCGGCGGGGGGCGGCACCACCAGTTTCTCCATGTAGCAGTCCGGCGCCGCCATCAGGCCGCCTTTCTCGCTGATGGCAATCACGGCCAGGCCGTTGGGGAGGCCCTTGGCAGTCACGCTGGTGCCTTCCACCGGGTCGACGGCGATATCCACCTCGAATTCACCGTTGCCGACCTGCTCGCCGATGTACAGCATGGGGGCCTCGTCCATTTCGCCTTCACCGATCACCACCGTGCCGCGAATGTTCAGGGAATTCAGGAGCGTGCGCATGGCTTCGGTGCCGGCGCCGTCCACGACATTCTTGTCACCCATGCCCATGAACTTACTGGCCGCCAGCGCGGCCCCTTCGGTCACGCGGGCGGTCTCCAGCACCAGTGCGTGCTCGAACTTCGGGGCTTTAGAGCGCGTTTCCGTGACGGGTTTCTGGCGTTTGGTCATGTCCTGAAGCTAACATTTTTACGGACTGGAGCGCGTCCGGGAGCGGTTCCACAGCAGCGAACCGCCCGGAAGTGTCCAGTCAGGCCAGCACAGACGGATTTTCTGGTGTGGCAACCTCGGTTTTTACTTCAGAACGCCCAGCCACACCAGCAGGCCCCACACGAGAAGGGGGCCGGCGATGATGGCGGCGGTCAGTTTGATGATTCTCCAGGTATCGGTGAACAGTTCCCGCATGGCCCTTCAGCGTAGCAGCTGTGGTGCCGGGTGAAGGAAAGCGCCGGCCCTTTTTCATTTCCCACTTACATTCGGTGCCTCCGGGCGCAGGGGGTCACTACACTGACCCTATGACCCTCAGCGAACTGGCCGGTAAACCTGCTCCTCAGAGCCTGCTGACGAACATTCCGCGTCTGGTGGCGCACTACTACGAGACCCGTCCGGACGTGCGCGATCCCCTGCAACGGGTGGCGTTCGGCACGAGTGGTCACCGGGGCACCAGCCTGAATGGCACGTTCAACGAGGCGCACATTCTGGCGGTGGCCCAGGCGGTGGCCGAATACCGCACAGCGGCGGGCATCACCGGACCACTTTTTATGGGGCTGGACACGCACGCGCTCTCGGAACCCGCCTGGATGTCGGCCTTGCAGGTGCTGGTGGCGAACGGCGTGAAGGTGCGCGTGCAGCCGGGCATGTTCACAGCCACGCCGCTGGTCAGCCACGCCATTCTGGAACACAACCGCACAGGCGCAGACCATGCCGACGGCATCGTGATCACGCCCAGCCACAACCCGCCGCAGGACGGGGGCTTCAAGTACAACCCGCCCAGTGGTGGCCCGGCCGACACGGACGTGACCGGCACCGTGCAGCAAAGGGCGAACGTCATCCTGGAGGGCGAACTGCGTGACGTGAACCGCGTGTCGCTGGAAGATGCCATGAACGGCCTGGAAATATTCGACTTCATCACCCCTTACGTGGAGGGGCTGGGCGAAGTGATCGATCTGGACGCCATCAAACAAAGCGGCGTGAAAATTGGTGTCGATCCGCTGGGCGGCGCGAGTCTGCCGGTGTGGCAGGCCATTCAGGCGCGCTACGGCCTGAACCTCACGATTGTGAACGAGACGGTCGACCCGCGTTTCGCCTTCATGACCGTCGACCGCGACGGCAAGATCCGTATGGATTGCAGCAGCCCGTGGGCCATGGCCGGCATGCTCCAGTTGAAGGACGATTTCGATGTGGCGGTGGGCAACGACCCGGACGCCGACCGCCACGGCATCGTGACGCGGGGCGGCCTGATGAACCCGAACCACTACCTGGCAGTGATGATCGATTACCTGTTCAGGCACCGCCCCGGCTGGCGGGCGGACGCCGCGATCGGTAAAACGCTGGTCTCCAGTGCACTGATTGACCGGGTGGGCGCAGGGATCGGCCGCAAAGTCGTCGAGGTTCCCGTGGGCTTCAAGTACTTCGTGGAAGGTCTGCTAGACAGCTCTTTCGGCTTCGGGGGCGAGGAGTCCGCCGGGGCCAGCTTCCTGCGCACGAATGGCGGCGCTTGGAGCACTGACAAGGACGGCATCATCCCCGGTCTGCTGGCGGCAGAAATCACCGCGAAAACCGGCCAGACGCCCAGTGAACGTTTCAAGGAACTGACGGACAGGTACGGCGCCACCGCCTATGACCGCATCGACGCGCCCGCCACGCCCGAGCAGAAGGCCATCCTGAAGAACCTCTCGCCGGAACAGGTGAGCGCGACGACTCTGGCGGGCGATCCCATCACGGCTAAATTAACGCGCGCCCCGGGCAACGGCGAACCGATCGGCGGCCTGAAAGTCGTGACCGAGCAGGCCTGGTTCGCCGCCCGTCCCAGCGGCACGGAGGACGTGTACAAGATTTACGCCGAGAGCTTCCGTGGTGAGGAGCATTTGCAGCGCGTCTTTGAAGAAGCCAGAGAAGTCGTGTCCACCGCGCTGGGAAAGTAGACGGACCTTCGCGGCTGAGCAGGCTTCCGGTTCATCAGGGATGAAATAAACCGCCCAGCGTAGATGTGACCCTCCAAAAGATCATCGGAGGGTCACAAACCAAGCAGGGGGTTGATTACATGCCCAGCAGCCCGGCAGCGGCCGTAGCCCTGAGTTCAGTCTCAAATCCCTTCACCAGGGCCTTGTCCTGCGGTGTGGCGAGTTGCACGTCGCGGTTCAGGTCGGGCAGTTGCCCCTGCTGAAGGTCGGTGGCGATTTTCCCGAGGTCAAAAGCCGGCAATCCCAGGGCACGGTTCACGGTATTCCGAACTACGGCGTAGCGGGCCTGGCTCATGCCCTCGCGGGTCAGGCCGGCCAGCTGCGCGGCGCGGGCCTTGCCGACGCTCTGCCCGGTCTCGTTCAGAACCCCCAGGATTTGCATGATGTTCGGGTTCTGCCCGCTGTTCATGTCGTTCAGGAGTTGCTGAGCCGCCGTGAAACTGTCCCCCAGTGCCCGGCGAACATCGCGGCGAACCCGCACCAGACGCTCCACCTCGACGCGGGTTACGGGGGCGTTCACGTTTCCGCTGGCGGGGGGCGGGGATTGCGTTTGGCTTTGCACGGGTGGCGTCTGCCAGTTCGCCAAGAAGGCCCGCGCGGGTTTAATCACAAAAAACCATGCCAGTGCGCCCAGCAGCAGTACTGTGACCAGAAAGGTTCCACCGCAACCGAAACACCCGCAACCGGGGCCACGTCTTCTCATGCTTTTACAGTACGTCCTGAATGCTCCCCGGGTTCCCGGTCAGGGCCGTGACCAGCGCCTCACCGCTTTCCAGCGCGGCCCGAACCGGCGCAGACTGCGTCTCGTTGCTGACTGTCCAGCCACTGCCCAGCGGCACCGCCGCGCGTTCCAGCGGCCAGCGCACGCCCTGCAGGGTCAGCCCCGTCAGGTCACTCACCGCAATGACACTGAGGGTGTTTCCAGCCGGCCAGTCCAGCACCACAGGCTGCTGGGGCCGCAGGGGCCAGGCCCACTCGTCCCCACTGGTGAGGGTGATGTCCAGGCCCTCGCGGGTCAGGCGCAGGCTGCCCAGCAGCAGCGCCGCCGCGTGATCGAAGCGCCCCCCGAACGCCCCGATGAACACCAGTCGGGTTGCCCCGCGTGCCCGTGCGACCCGCACGGCCAGTTCCGCGTCCGTCTCGTCCTTCGCGGTGGGGTGAATTTCACGCGGCGCGTCCACTTTCACGCCCGCCGACGAGTCGAAATCCCCCACCCAGACATCCACCCGCACCTGCAACGCGGCCGCGTGACGCGCCCCCCCATCGGCCGCCACCACCAGGTCAGCAGGCGGCAAAAGAGACAGGGCCGGCGTCAGCGTGAGCCGCCCACCCACCAGAATCCACGCAATCACGCGGACAGTGTAGGGGGTAGGGAAAGGGAAGTCGCATGGCCCCTCAGCCCTCCCCAGCCAGCCACTGCTCCCTTACTGAAGGCCAGGCAACCCCAGCGCGGTGTGAAGGTCGTTCAGCAGGGTTTCCACGTTCCGGCTCAGGCCGTCAAGCGCGGGCGTGGAGGAACGCAGGGGGTTAAAGGCCGACAGATACAGAATTTTCAGACCGCCCCGGGTATTCAGGCTGGCGTCGCCCGTCACCGCGAGTTGCACGAATTTCTCCTGGCCGCCCGGCAGGGTGTACGTGACGCCCAGCAGCTGATAGGCCCCCGCGTTTTCACCGGGAGTCACGCTTAATTTGACTTGCGCCGCGGCAGTCAGGGTGGCGCTGCTGGCGGCGGCGTTCAGTTCCTTGACTTTCACGGGGTTGTAGGGGTCACTGGTAAACAGGGCGTTCATGTCTGTGAACGCCAGGGTTTTCAGGGCGCCTTCCAGCAGCGCCACTGGCTGGCTGGCCTGCCCGACATTCACCGCCGGCGCGGGAGTGGGCACTGCGGTCGCCAGCGGAGCCGCGTTCACGGGCGTGCCAGGAGTCTGGGTCAGGTAGGTTTTGAGCGTCGGGCTGGCGGTCAGTTTTTCCACCAGTTTCGCGGCGCAGTCGGCGGCGGCCTTGTCGTCATCGCTGTTGACACTGACGCTACCCACCCAGTAATACCCCCAGGAGCTGTACCCGGTGCTGTTGCCCTGGCAGGTGTCGTTGTACACCACCGCGCCACTTCTGGCGTCGGTGAGTTCCAGCGCGGCATTTACAGTGCGGCCATTGACGCACCCCACGATGGGCAGGCACAGGCCGCCGCTGCTGCCGTAGCCGGTTACGCCGGCCCGCAGGTTCAGGCCCGCCCCTTCGGGTTTGCGCACCGCCAGCACGTACCCGCTGTTCATCAGCGCCTGATTCAGCGAGGACTCGAAGGTGGCGGTGGTGCCCCAGCCGCAGTATCCGCCGTAACACCAGTTGTCCCCGATGTAGATCACGGCCTGCGGGCCGGCATATTTGCTCTGCGCTGCGGCCCCTCCGGCCAGCAGGGCCGCGAAGGCGCTCAACAATCCGACTTTCCTGACGAGTGTTTGCATAATCCTCCTGAAGTCAACCTAAGGTGGCCGGCGTTACGTCCACGTTACATTTCCAGCTTACGAGAGTTCCCGGTCATCCGGCACTGTTTTGACGCGGTTCAAGTCGACGTTCAACGTGAGGCTGTCCCCGGCCTGCGGCGCTTCGCGGGCACTGAGGTGCAGGGTCAGGCGGCCCAGCGGGTGATGGACTTGCACGGTTTGCCCTGTTTCCGTGACCTGCCGCGCCGTCACCGGGCAGGCTTCACCCACGCCCAACAGGATGGCCTCTTCGGGAATCAGCAGGGCGTGGCCGTCCCCCTGCGGCAAGATGTTGGGCCAGCCCAGAAAAGCCGCCACCCACGCGCTGTGCGGTTCCCGGAACACCGCCGGCGCTGGGCCGACCTGAACCAGTTGCCCCGCCCGCATGACCGCCACCCGGTCGGCCAGCGCCAGGGCCTCGCGCTGGTCGTGCGTGACGATCAGGACGCCGGCCCCCACCCGCCCGAACAGGGCGCGCAGGTCGGTGCGCAGTTCTGACCGCAGTTTCTCGTCCAGGTTGGACAGCGGTTCATCCAGCAGCAAAAGCGGTGAGTGTGTGGCCAGGGCGCGCGCCAGGGCCACCCGCTGCTGCTGCCCGCCCGACAACTGCGCCGGGAAACGGCCCGCCAGTTCCTCCAGCGCCACCAATTCCAGCGCCTCCCGTGCCCGCATTTGCGCTGTAGGCCTTGACTCACCGCGCATGGTTGGGCCGTAAGCCACGTTCTTCAGTACGCTCAGGTGAGGAAACAACGCGTAATCCTGAAACACCAGCCCCACGTGGCGCTGCTCCGGCGGCAGGGCCGTGACCTCACGCCCACCCACGAACACCTGCCCGGCGTCGGGTTGCTCCAGACCCGCCACGCAGCGCAGCACCGTACTTTTGCCGCACCCCGACGGCCCCAGGAGGGCCAGCGTCTCTCCGGCCTGAACTTCCAGCGAGACGCCCCGCACGGCCTGCACCGTACCGAAAGACTTGGAGAGTGACTGGGTGAACAGGGCGGCGGGCATGCCCGAGTGTGTCACGTCACTTCACCTTCGCCGCCATCCAGCAGGGTAAAAGCAGTGATAGCAAGAAGCAGCAACACGCTGGCCAGCGCGCAGGCTTCCCCCAGATTGCGTTCGCCGGGGCGGCCCAGGCGTTCGTAGAGGCCAGTCGAGAGGGTGGCCCACTCTGGGCGGGTCAGCACCAGCGTGGCCCCGAACTCGCCCAGCACGGTGGCCAGGGCCAGGGCACTTCCGCCACGCAGGGCCGGCAACACCAGCGGAAAGGTCACGCTGCGGTGGGCCTGCCAGCCACTGGCCCCCAGCGTGCGGGCGGCCTCAAGGAGACGCGGGGGCAGCGCCCGCAGGGCGGGCAGCAGCGAGCGCACCACCAGCGGCAGGGCCAGCAGCGTGTAGGCGGCCAGCAGCAGCGGCAGCGTAGCGGCCAGCACCGGGTAGGCCAGCAGGTAACCGACGGCCAGACTGACCGGCGACACCATCAGGGGAAGCAGGGAAATGAGGTCCAGCGTGCGTGAGCGGGCCAGCCAGGCGCCCAGCGCGTACAACCCGCCCAGCAAGGTGGCGCCCAGCAGGGCCAGGAGGCCAAAACGAAGGGTGTTTCCCAGCAACAGCGGCGTCTGCTCGTCGTGGAGGACGCCCTGCCAGTAGGCCAGCGTGGGGCCGGCAGACCCCAGGAAACCACGCAGCACCACCGCCAGCAGCGGCGAGAAGCAGAGCATTACTGTAAGCAGCCCCAGGCTCAGCAGGCCCGCTTTTGCTGCTCCAGTGGCGCGGGGAAGGTGACTGGCCGGAATGCCCACCCCACCGCGCGTCAGCAGCGTGTAGACCCAGGTGGCTGTCAGCGTCAAAAGCAGTTGTCCGACAATCAGGGCACTCGCTTCGGAGAGGCGCAGTTGCAGGGCAGTCAGCGTGTAGATCTCGACTTCCAGGGTGGCGTACTTTTCTCCGCCCAGCGCCAGGGGGAGCCCGAAGCTCAGGGCCGAGTACAGGAACACCAGCACGGCCCCCGCCGCCAGCCCCGGCAGAGCCAGGGGCAAAGCCACCGTGCGGGCTGCCTGCCACGGCGTGGCCCCCAGCGAACGCGCCGCACCGATCAGAGCGGGTGAAACGCGGGAAAACCCGCCGTAAGCCAGCCGAATCATGATGGGCAGGTTGAAGAACAGGTTTCCCAGGATCAGCAGGGTGGGTGTTTCACTCAGGTCAAGCTGCGTCAAGCGCGTGATCCACCCCTGCGGCCCCAGCAGGGCGGACAGGCCCAGCACTGCCACGAGGGTCGGCGTGACGAAAGGCAGCAGCAGCAGGCGCAGGAACAGCGCTTTCCCCGGCACGTGATACTGCGAGAGCAGATAGGCCAGTGGAGCACCCAGCAGGAAAGCTGCCGCCGCTGTTAAGGTCGCCTGCAACAACGTCCAGCCCAGCCGTCCCAGAAAATACGGATCGCGCCACACGCCCAGGTTCACGCCGCCTTCCAGGAGCGTGCGGCCCAGCGGCACCAGCAGCAGCAGCACCGTAAACAGCAGCGCGGGGGCGGCCAGCAGCCAGCCCGTCAGGCGACGGCTCAGCATTTCAGGCGTCTTCCAGCCCGTCCAGCACGGCGCTGCCCCGCGTGGCGTCGCGCAGGGCGGTGGCGAAGATCGGGGCATCTTCAGGATAAACCTCCACCTGTAACCGGATGCCTGTGGCGGTGTACTCCTCCTCCCCTTTGGCAATGTCGAATTGACCCAGCAAGTGATACAGGCTGCTCAGGTGCTCGAAAGGTACTTTGACTTCGAGTATCTGGCGGGGGCGCACCTCCAGCTTTTCGGCAGTGCGCAGGCACTCGGCCGCCGTGCCGCCATACGCCCGCACCAGCCCCCCCGTTCCCAGTTTCACGCCGCCGTAAAAGCGCACGACCACCACCATCACGTGATCTACCCCCTGTCCCTCGATGGCTTTCAGGATGGGAGCGCCCGCCGTACCGCCCGGTTCACCATCATCATTGAAGCGGTACGCGCCGCCCATCCGGTACGCCCAGCAGTGGTGCGTGGCCTGCGGATAACGCGCCCGCAGGGCCGCCAGTTGCGCCAGCGCCTGCGGCGGCGAGTCTGCCCGCTCCGCAAAAGCCAGAAACTCGGAATTCTCGATCACGGTATCGAAACGGTGCGGCGCCGCCAGGGTAATAAAGGGGACGGGAAGGACGCTCAAGCTCGACCCTCCCGCTCTTGTTCTCGTTCCTCTTCCAGATCCTCCCGGTACACGTCCATGTCGTACCCGAACGACTCGCCCAGCTCGATGTATTCCTCGGCGCGGTCGAGATCCTGTTCCACGCCTTCCCCATCCAGAAACATGATGATCAACGTGTCCACCGCTTTCTCGTGACCTGCCCGTGCAGCGCGGTCATACCACTCGGTGGCTTTGGACAGGTTGAACTCCAGGCCTCCCCGGCCGGTCGCATGCAGGGCACCCATGTTGTACATGGCCCTGAGTTGCCCCTGTCCAGCCGCCTGTTTCAGAAAGTGAAGGGCCTTCTCTTCGTCCAGTTCAACCCCGACACCTGTGCTGTGCAGCACATACAGTTCAAAAAGTGCGTCGGCATTGCCCAGGCCGGCCGCCTGCGCGTGAAGGGCAGCGCTGTGCTCCGGGCTGCTCTCCACGCCGAAGCCCGTAAAGAAGGCCAGGCCCAGGTTGTACAGCGCCGTGTGGTCTTGCGGGCGGATCTGGCACCACTGCTGAAGTTGCCGGGTAGTTTCCTTCTGCTCGGCTTCCGGCAGTTCGGAGCGCAGGTATGAATGCTGTAAACGGAACAGGGGCACGATCAACTCCGGGTGTTCCGGCAGGGCCTCTGTCAGCAGCCTGGAAGCCGCGGCCGCCTCCCCGAAGTCCACCTGATGCTGCACCAGGAGGGGCCAGGCTCCGGGCCAGCCACTGCGACCGGCAAAGGCCAGGGCCTGCGGAATCAGGGCCAGGTCTTCATCACTCAGGATGCCCAGCATCAGGTCGCCCCGGACGATGTTGCCCAGTTTCTCCTGCGCCCAGGACAGAGCCCGGCCGCCTCTTTCCAGGGTTGGCGCCTGCCTCAGCAGCTGCGTCATGCTGCCGGTCATAGGAAACCCCTTTCACGCAGCCTGGCCTGTGCCTGCCACAGCGTCAGGGCGCTGGAACCGTCCTGTATTTCCCCGGCCGCCAGCATGCGGTAGGCCTCGGGGACAGACACCGTAAACCGCTCGATGGTCTCGGTGGGTTCCAGGTGCGCTTCGCCCAGCGTGACGCCCAGGGCCAGGTAGGCGTAAAACACGACGCCGCTGATGCTGGGCTGCGGGTAGAAGCCCGGCAGTGGCACCCACTCCTGCGCGGTACCGCCCACCTCTTCCAGCAGTTCACGCTCGGCGGCGCGTCCGATGTCCTCGCCGGGTTCGACGCCGCCCGCCACGATCTCCGTGATGGTGGCCCGCAGGGGATAACGGTACTGCCGGATCAGCACCAGTTGGCCCTCACTGGTGACCGGCAGGATAAACACGGCGCGGGGGCCGCGCTGACGGTATTGGTAGGTGAACTCCGTACCGCCGGGCGTCCTGACCTGGTCTTCGGTGATGGGCCGGATGCCGGTCACCAACTGGCGTGAGGAGAGGGTCTGCCAGGCTTGCCCCTCGTCTTCCTTCAGGGTGCGCCAGCTGGGGTGATCATTCATGCCTTTCAGGGTATCGCCTGCGGAAGCGCCGCCCGCCTTCTTCCCGAGGTCAACGCCTGGTGAAGAGGGCAACCCGGACGCAACTTCAGGAGGTGTTGACAGATTTTTACCGAAGCTGTATATTTCTTTTCGCCCGAGAAAAAGGGCGAGAGCGAAAAGCCAAAAGCCTTCGCTGGGACGCATGAAAACTGATGTTGAATGACGATGACAGGAACACCCGACAGGGTGAGCGAGCGGCTAACCGCGAGGTTGGCTCCAGATTCGCGCAAGGAACCTACGGGTTCACACAAGCCCTACGGGGCAAGCCAAGCGAAGTGAAGACTGACCTTGGATCAACTTGTTCAATACAGCCCTTGGGCTGATTTGAAACCATTATTTGGAGAGTTTGATTCTGGCTCAGGGTGAACGCT